>NZ_JATABF010000012.1:0-110869 GCF_036533715.1 Vibrio sp. M260121
GTTGGAAAGATACCAAGAGGACGGGCAGAGCTTCAATAAAGGCACTTTGGGAAGGATGGTTTAAACTGCAAACCATCCTTGAAGGCTACGAGCTCGCAATGTCTCTTGATCACTAGACTTGTGATCAAGAGACAGGCACCCCGCAGGCTTTTTCTTTTTCCGGTGAACACTCAGCATCAAACACTTCTATCGAAAGCACAAAAAGTTTTAATTTCAGGCGATTAGCACTCTTACTTATTATTTTCTTCAGTCGGCAATTGCCCTCACCTCTAATTAAATCGGTATCCGATGAAGAAATCGCTAATCCTGAGCTTACTCCTTCTCGGTGGTTGTTCTGTCGCTCCCGAAGAAACACCACCATGCGCATGTGATGACTACGTTCCTCCCTACGTAAAACCGCCAAGCGCATCGAACGAAGATAACATCAAACAGTTACTGGCTTACATTGCTCAAAAAGCCAAAGAACGCTGGGGTGAAGATGAGTTCGTTGAAGCAGGCAAACACCGTTACGTGAAGTACCTTGATGGTTACAACACCCGAGCACACATCGATTTCGAAACGGGTAAGATTTATGTTTCGACGATTTCCCAATATCAGCCAACAGAGAAGCTACAAAAAGCCATCGTACAGACGCTACTCATGCCTGCCGATCCAGCTCATGCAGAGTTGTTTAGCGATAAAGAAGCGGTATTGCGTGGTAAGCCGTTCTTATTGGGGCAAGTTCTCGATCACGATGGAAAGCCGATTGAATGGGAGTGGCGTGCTAATCGCTACGCGGACTACCTGCTCGACAATAAACTGCAGAAGAAAGCCATCAAACGCGGCAGTGCTTATTATGTCGAAATCAACATGGTGAAAGATCACCTAGAGCAGCGAGAATACCAGTATGCAGGCTTGGTACGTGATGCAGCTAAACGATATGGCTTGTCTGAAGATCTAATCTTCGCTGTGATCAAAACCGAAAGCAGCTTTAACCCTTATGCGGTCTCTCATGCTGGGGCTTACGGCTTAATGCAGGTGATCCCAAAAACCGCCGGTGCTGATGTGTTTAATTTGGTGAAAAACAAACCGGGTATTCCAACCAAAGAATACTTGTTCGATCCTGCCAATAACATTGATACAGGCGCGGCGTATTTCTATATCTTGAAGAATCGCTATCTAAGAGATGTAAAACATCCTACTTCGAAACACTTTAGTATGATTTCAGCCTATAACGGCGGCACAGGCGGCGTGCTTTCTACCTTCGATAGTGACCGAAAACGCGCGATGAATGAGCTTAACAGCCTTAACCCGACTCAGGTTTATGATGCGTTGACCACTCAACACCCAAAAGGGGAAGCAAGACGCTATCTACAGAAAGTGCTGTATTTCCAAAAAGACTTCAGTGAAGGGAATATCTAATTTTATCTAGCCACAAAACGAAAAACGCCGCTTAGTTCCACGGAGGTATAGAACTAAGCGGCCATGTAATTACACGAAAAGACACCTATGGGTCTAAAACGTTAATTGGCTAGTTAATCACTCATGTGCATACGAGCAATAACACCTACAGAGTAGCGGAGTCCGCCTCTTCTAGCACGCTCAAATCACACTATAGAATTCAACGTTTTTCACATTCTTAACAATCACCTTACTAATTGTGGGTCATTTGCGGAAGAAAGCTCAAATAAAAAGGGCTCATACCGTTGGTTGAGCCCTTCTTTTATCAATTCTGAACTGTGACTATCCGGGATGGCCATCCACTCTTGGTTTCATCAGCATAATTCCGAATCGCCATACAAACATACCGAAAGCCAGAATCCACAAGGCTGCACTTACATCAATCCAAAGTAGCATGTGTGAAGGGTCAAAAATCACGCCTAAGCTTCTTGCTAACGCCGCGCCAATCACGGCAGCAAAAGCGATGCTCATGTTTGGGCCTTTGTAAATCATGCGACCTGTGTGCCCCATGGTCACTCGAGCAATCATCGCTAAGATCAATCCACCCAATGCGCCGATAGCAAACAGATGAATTAAGTTGTGGCTCGCAAACGCATTATGCCAACTGCCACGTAGAATTAGGCTCAAAGGCAGACACAAATAAGCCGCGTGTAACGACCACACCAACGGCTCGCTAAGTGTCAGCCAAGGCTTCCAGCGCAGGAATCGAACCAACTGCGCCACACCGGCAAACAACATAAGTGGCTGACCAAGTTCTGCAAACGTCACAGGGAAGAAACTCAATACGAACAACATGACCAAAGGTAGGTTTGCTAGCCAATCCAACCACAGTAGCGGCTGAGCCTTTTCGAAGTTAAAGCGACGGGCTGTGAAAAATGGAATCACTCGTCCGCCCATGACAGAAAGCAGCAGAGTGAACCACCAAAGCATCGCTTGCCATACCGCTGACGAGGTAAATGGCGGCATGCCTTTCACTGTTGCGTAACTAGCAAAGTTAGCAAAGATGGCGAGCAAGAATAACGGCACAAAGAATAGATTACGCCAGCCTTTCGCGCGGTAAACACGAATGCCCACTTCGTACGCCACAAATAGCAAAAACAGCGCTTCAATGCTGCTGGTTAACCAAAGTGGTGCTGGTGTCCAAAGCAGTATTCTCGGTGCAAGCCACAGTGTAAATATCGCTAACAAGGTATAGTGTTTCGTGCCGTTAATGCCCGTCCAGTTTTGCACTGCAGTCAGCACAAAGCCCACCACTATTGCCATTGAAAAACCAAATAACATTTCATGAACGTGCCACCACAACGCCGGAATACTCAACGCACTTGGCTGTCCGGTTTGAAACATCCATACCCATACCGCAATTGCGACAACAGCATAAATAGAGCCAAACAGGAAAAACGGTCTAAACCCTAATCGCAGCCATGCAGGGATTTTCTCTTCCACTTTTTTATCGGTGATATTCAGCATTGTGATGCCCTTAAGTACCCATTTGATACCGTTCAAAAATTCTACGCGTTCGATATTAACACAAACATGCATGAAAAATACATGTTATAAAATCAAACTATCCTTTCGAGGTAAAACCTGTGCTTCACGCATTGCTTGGTTGGTAGTGTTTAGGTATAACGGATAACAGTGATTTCGTCGAAGTAAGGGAAGCAATCGAGATGTATATATTTGGCTACGGCAGTTTAATCAATGCCGCCTCGCGCAAGTTAACGGGTCAAACGGGAGAAGCCATTCCAGTCATCGCTCATGGTCTGGTGCGCTATTGGGGCAAAGTTGACGACAGCTATATCTTGTCACCCTTGGTTGTGAATGAAGGCGAAGGTCAAGTCAATGGCGTGCTGCTTGAAGTCGACGATCAAGCGCTAGCGGATTTTGACCGACGCGAGCGTGGCTACCATCGTATTCAAATCCGTCCTGATTAGATAGAAACAGAGGCCACTTTTAACTCTGAGCACAGCATTTGGGTTTATGTGAAAAACGATCCGTTACCACCCTGCTCGCTCAGTCCCATCATGCAAAGCTATGTTGATACGGTCCTCGCAGGATGCTTGGAAGTCTCCCATGCCTTTGCTGAGCATTTCGTTCGCCATACCGTTGGTTGGCATCATGCCAAAGAAAACGATCGCCACCAGCCCAAATACGGCAACTTAGCGGGCGTACAAGATCATCATTATGAGTTGATTGATAACCTAATTGCTCAACACTCTTAAGAACAGAATAAAAAACAGCACTCTATCAGCGCTGTTTTTTATTTGAGTAAGCTTTAAGGGTACTAAACGATTCTCACACCAGCAGGCATCGCGCGTTCAGGCGTCAGCAGAACACTTTCTGATTCATCATCGGTTTCGGCACAAAGCAACATGCACTCAGAGGTTTCACCACGCATCTTAGCTTTCGCGAGATTACACAGCACCACCACTTGTTTCCCCATCAACTCTTCTTCTGTGTAGTAAGGCACCAAGCTGGTGACGGTTTGCAGTGTTTTCTCACCGATGTCGATCTGCACGATGTACAGCTTATCTGCGTTCTCGTGGCGAGCTACTTCGATGATTTTTCCGGTGCGAATTTCTAGCTTTGCAAAGTCTGAGTAAGCGATCGTTTCCATGAATTCAAACTCCAGTAAAATTTTACTAAAAAGATAACGTTTACACTACCAACAAACTTAATAATTTCAAGTGGTAAAGGTCGCATTTTTTAAAGCAAACATCGGTTAAAATTGCACTTATTACACAATGGGTGTTTAATACTCCAATTAACATTTTTAGCCCTCGAAAGGTCCCTCATGGCAACAATCAAGGATGTCGCGAAAGAAGCCGGCGTATCGGTCGCGACCGTCTCTCGCGTGATCAATAAATCACCGAAAGCAAGCCAATCTTCTATCGACGCAGTGACGCAAGCAATGAGCAAACTGGGCTACCGTCCAAACGCAGCAGCGCGTGCACTCGTCAGCCAAAGTACCAACACCATGGGCGTGCTTGTCGGTGATGTCTCAGACCCGTTCTTCGGCACACTGGTGAAATCGGTAGATAACGTGGCACGTGAAAACGGCAAACACATTCTGATTGGTAATGGCTACCACAACCCAGAAGACGAACGCCAAGCGCTAGAACTTCTGATCAACAACCGTTGTGAAGCCATTGTGATTCACTCTAAAGGTCTATCAGATGAAGAACTGATCGGCTACGCCAAAGAAGTCAAAGGCATGGTGTTGATCAACCGTCATATCCCAGAATTGGCAGAGCGTTGTATCTCTCTTGATAACCGCAAGGGCGCGTACTTAGCGACGGAATATCTGATTCGTCATGGTCACACCAAGATCGCTTGTATCGCCTCATCCCATGACATCGAAGATACCGACGAGCGTTTACAAGGTTACCAAGCGGCACTGAAAGACCACGATATCGAGCTATCAAAAAACTATGTCGAATATGGTGAACCAAACAGTGACGGCGGCGAAACAGCCATGACCAATCTGCTGACCAAGTCACTCGCAATCACTGGTGTGGTGGCGTACAACGACTACATGGCAGCAGGCGCGCTGGCAGCGTTAGATCAAAACGGCATCGACGTACCAGAAAAAGTGTCCATGGTTGGCTTCGACGATGGCTTAATTGCTCGCTTCGTCAATCCAAGTTTGACCACGATTCGTTACCCAATCGAAATGATGGCAGAGCGTGCCGCGCGTTTGGCGCTAGCGTTATCACGTGATGAGCAAGTGGAAGATGACACCATCATCTTTAGCCCAACTTTAGTTCGCCGTAACTCGGTGGATCGTCTTTAGTTCTAGTCTCTAAAAGACATACACAAGAAAGCCCGCTCAATCCGATTAAGCGGGCTTTTTCATTTCAAAGGTTTATTAGCTTAATGCTTCACTTGTCTTAGTCTGAGTCACTTCAATCCCATCAGCAAACTCACCACGTTGCAGTTTCTCACGCAGGATTGCATGCTGGTCTTCTGTGAAGGTATAACGAGACATAATAAAAATACGAACCAAAGCCCCTAGAGCAGGCAGTAAAGCTATACAGAAAAACATGCCATTTAGCGCTGTTTCAGTCTGCTCCGCATTCGGTACATAGCCAATCATCGTTAGGATGATGCCTGTTAAACCACCAGCGACTGCTACGGAGAGTTTGCCTGTGAAAGTCTGCCCAGAAAACGTAATCGCTGCCGTACGCTTTCCACTGTGGTAGTAAGAATACTCTACCGTATCTGCAATCATTGCCGAGATCAGCGGGTTCGTCATCATGAATATCCCCGTAATAACAGCTAACCAAATCATAACGGCCATTGGGTTATCGTAACCGGTAAGATAGAAGCCAACACGAGCGATGATCTCAAGCACACATAAAGCAATGAATATATCGCGCTTTTTGAATCGCTTCGTTAGTACTGGCGTGGCTAAACAAGCGATCGCACTCACCAAGGTAATCGTACCAATCAAAGAGACCAAGCCTGCATCACCCATGTTGTAGGTAAAGAAGAAAATGTACAGGCCATTTACTAGGTTAAAGAACACATTCATAAAGAAAGCGGCAAGAATAAAGAATAATGGCTTGTTCTTACGTACCGCTTGGAAAGTCTGTTTAAGCGTGACTTTCTCACAGCTCGCAGTAGATATACGTTCTTTAGTGTTGAAGAAGCCGTTCAACATGAACAACAGACCCGCAATCATCAACACTACCACTGCAGGCAGGTAACCCTGATCTGCACGTCCGTCGGCAAAATAAGCGCTTAGTTTAGGGAAAATAACTAACGTCGCACCAATACCCGCATTTACACCAAGCATTGCGCAAGTTGCTGCTTTAGCACGCTCTTGCGGCTCGTCTGTCATAACAGAAGACATTGACCAGAAAGGCACATCTGAAATGGTGTAAAGCGTTCCCCAAAGAATGTAAGTGATACCGGCGTACATCACCTTTGTAGAGGTATCAGCATCAATGTTGTAGAAAGAAGCGATCGTCACCAAGACGATAAGAAATGGTGTAAACAACATGTACGGGCGGAACTTACCAAATCGAGATTCAAGCGTGTCCATATAGCCCGCGATCAAAGGATCGTTCACCGCATCCCAAACTCGGGCAATTAAGAATATCGTACTCGCCGCTATCGGTGATATGCCTAAGATATCAGTATAAAAGTAAAGAATAAAAGAGCCGACTAGACCAAAGCTAAAGCACTGGCCTACTCCGTAGCCGAAGTAAGACATCAGCTCCTTATTGGTTAATCTGTTTTGTAGAGTAGTCATAGTTCACGTCTCAATTGAGTTAATTATAGATTGGCTGCCGACCTAAATCTCAAGGTCGGCTCACAGGCAATTAATCCACTTCTGCGAGTGTTTTGATTAACTGCACTTCACTTGGGTCATATGGCTGTCCTTGCTCATCAAGCAGATCGTGGAACCATCGACTTGCGTAGTCGGTATCGTTACGTTTAATTTCTGGCCAAGGTAAATGAGTTTGAGTTTTGCCTTTCACTAACCCCCACTGGTAACAACCAATGGTTTTCTGTTTGAAAATAGGTAGTTGTTCATGCAGATGAGATTCAGCATGGCGTGCTAACCATTCAGTGCACATCATTGGGCGGTTATAAGCTTCCACAATTTCGACAGCTTTATGGAAGAGGTCGATGGGAAGATAAGCGTGGAACGTGATGATATCTGACAGCTCTAAAGCTTTGCGATCAGTAGGGTGTTCGAAGATCGGTAGGCTTCGATCTAGAATGCTAGGAGCGTGCCATGCTCCCACTGTTAGAGGCTGCGATGGGTTTTCATCTCGCGCCCATTCAAACGCCTTTACCATCAGTTCATGACTGAATACTTCCATTTCTTCGTCATATGCAAACTCACCTTCATTGGTGAAAATCATGCGGTTGGTCGGTTCGTTATACAGGTCCCAAATAACAATACGAGGGTCATTCTTGTAAGTTGAAATAATGTCTCGAATATAGGTTTCAACCTCTCCCCATAGTGTTTTATCCATCACGATATTACGGCCTGGGCTTGCGGCTGCTTGGCTATTGTGCAAATCCGGAACGGGTGCTTTTTGCTCACCAAGATAAGGATGATCGCCAGAAAAACCGCAATCATCCATCGGTGTCATCATCACTTTAATTTGGTTACGTTCACAAATATCTAGAAAGCGCTCAATACGCTCATGCAAACCTTGGCGATCCGCCTGCCAAACAATGAAAGGTAAGTTAGTACGTAATGTGTTGTAGCCAACTTCTCTCGCCCACGCTAGCTCCTGCTCCATAACTTCAGGAGAGAACGATTCGGCTTGCCACATCTCATTCCAGTTAACCGCGGTTCTTGGCAAATAGTTAAAGCCACGCAGCCATCCATGTTCTTTTTGCCACTGCCATGCTTTCTCTTCTGACCATCTTGTCATCTTACTAACCTCAAAACTAAATTATTAACTAATAATATTAGCTAATATATTAATAAATAATTTAGTCGCCAGATGATCACAAAATAAACGTGGTGCTCATCACAGCTTTAGTGGCTCTATGACATGACTTTGTGATCAATATCTTTTGGGGATGATCTGGTCTTAATCTTTAGCTAATATCTTTAGCTAAGAAAATTATCCGTAAATCGAAGAATGGCTAAAAAAGTAACTATGAGTGATATTGCTGCGGAAGCAGGGGTATCCCAGTCAACCGTGTCTTTGGTGTTGAATGGCTCTACATCGGTAAAAATTGCCGATGCCACCAAACAAAAGGTCCTTGAAACCGCAGAGTCGCTTGGCTACAAGAATAAGAAAGTGGCTCATGCGCTTGGTCGCCCCAAAAAAATCGCCTTGGTGATCAATGGGCTAACTAGCTACGATCCTTTTATTGATGCAATTAACGCCGCACGTGAAGAAGCGTGGGCGAACGACTTTATTCTAGTGACGTTCAATTACAGTCACGATGAAGTATTGGCAAGTAAGATTGAAGCAGAAATAAATAGCGGTGATTATGCTGGCTTGGTTTATGCGTCGAGCATGACTCGTGAACTTGAACAACAACGCGTCAATACGGTACTACCAACCATACTTTTAAACTGCACAAACGAAAGTGCTCATGAAACACCAAGCGTTTTACCTGCAGATATGATAGGCGCTTACAAAGCAGTCTCTCACCTTACTCAACAAGGTTATCGTCGTATTGCAATGCTCACTGGTGAAAACTGGATGCTTGCAAGTCAGCAGCGCAGAGAAGGGTACCGTCAGGCATTGATTGACGCCGATATTATTCCGAATAACGCGTACGTTGCTGAAGCGAATTGGTCTCTAAAAGAAGCGCACCAACAGACGCTAGCGCTGTTCAACTTGGAGCAACCGCCTGAAGCGATATTCTGTGGAAGTGATTACATGGCAATGGGGTGTTACCAAGCATTGGCGGAGTTAGGCCTTAAGATCCCTCAGGATGTTGCGGTAGTTGGGTACGACAATCAACAGATTGCCTCTGAGAGCTTTCCAGCACTATCCTCTGTTGAACTGCCTTACTCAGATATGGGTAAGCTCGCCGTAGAATCCTTGATGGCTCTGATAGAAGAGCAACCTTTACTCTCCAGCAAACGAAAAGTAGAAGGTGAATTGATTATTCGAACCTCTTCGACAAAAACAAAAAAGGTGGGCATTTAGCCCACCAAAAAAGCTATCTAAAATTCAAAGCCATAGATGGTTTGATGCTGATAGCAGTCCCCAGAGTTCAACACCCCACTGTTGACACCCCATTCAGGTTTATTCGGCCCATCAGGAAAGTACTGTGTTTCCAGTGCTAGTCCATCATAGAGCTCATAACTTTTGCTCTTACCTGGTGTTCCTACTAGGAAATTACCAGAGTAAAACTGCACGGCTGGCTTTGTCGTTTTGACCGTCATCGTGACTTCTTGTTGAGGTGAAATCAGAACCGCGGCGACAGACACGCCATTGGTCACTTCAGGCTTGAACACAAAGGCGTGATCGTAGCCGCCAGCGGTTTTCTGATCGGGTTCACTCAGGAAATCTCTCCCTACTAATTTAACGGATGAGAAATCAAAACTGGTTCCTTCTACGGGCTTTAGGTCTCCTGTAGGAATTAGACCTTGATCAGTCGGTAAGTAGTGAGCGGCATTTAGCTGTAATTTATGATCTAAGCTTTTAGCGTCAGAACCTTCTCCCGCCAAGTTAAAGTAAGCATGATTCGTTAAATTTACCGGGCATGCTTTATCTGTGCTTGCTTCATAAGCAATCGACACTTCGTTATCGTCCGTTAAAACGTAAGTTACCTTAACGTCTAGATTACCCGGGTAACCTTGGTCACCATCTTCAGAATGAAGTTCAAATACAACTTGCTGAGAATCCTGCTCGACAATAGTCCAACGCCTTTTGTCAAACCCCTCTAAACCACCATGCAGTGAGTTTTCACCATTATTGATGCCAAGTTGGTAGCGCTGTCCCTCAAGCTCAAACTCCCCCTTGCCAATACGATTAGCAAAGCGACCAACTATCGAGCCAAAGTAAGCCCCCTGCTTCATATGCTCATCCATATTTGGCGAGCGCAGTAACACTTCGCGATACTCTCCATGGATAGGCAAAGTGCAACTTAACCACGTCGCACCGACATCCATAAAAGACGCGGTCATTCCGTTACTGTTGGTTAAGTGAATCAGCTTCGCTGGGAGACCATCAAACGATGGTGTATTGGCCATCGCTTGCTGTAAATTTTCAAAATACTCTCTCATTCCAGCCTCTTAAAGTACTTCGACTAAACCAGCGCCGTTTTTCGCTTGGCACACGTAGATGGATTCTTTTAGACCCGTTGCTGCTTGGTACTTCGCTTCTACCGTTGCTTTCACTTCGTCAACCAACGCTGGCGGTACAATCGCAACGATACAACCACCAAAGCCGCCGCCTGTCATGCGCACGCCGCCTTGCTCGCCAATCACTTCTTTCACCATCTCAACTAACGTATCGATTTCTTTGACTGTGATTTCGAAATCATCACGCATAGAAGCATGAGACTCAGCCATCAGTTCACCCATGCGCTTCATGTCGTGTGCGCGAAGTGCTTGTGCTGCTTCTACCGTGCGGTCGTTTTCTGTGATGACGTGACGAGCACGTTTTGCGACCATTTCATCTAGCTCAGAGACTTTCTCGTTAAATTGTTCAATGGTCACATCACGCAGTGCTCTCACACCGAAGATGCGCGCAGCTTCTTCACACTGCTCACGACGTGTATTGTATTCACTGTCTACCAAGCCACGTTTTTTGTTTGAGTTGATGATCACCACGGCCATGTCTTCAGGCATTGATACCGCTTCAGTTTCTAAGCTGCGACAATCCAATAGCATCGCGTGGTTTTCACGACCTTCTGCCGAAATCATTTGGTCCATAATGCCGCAGTTACAACCAACGAATTCGTTCTCTGCTTGCTGGCCGTTTAGCGCAATTTCCGCTTGGCTGATTTCAAGATTGAACAGCACTTTGAATGTTTGACCAATCACGACTTCCAACGCTGCAGACGAGCTTAAACCCGCACCTTGAGGCACGTTACCGCTAACAGAAATATCCGCACCAGAGAATTGGTATCCACGAGCAAGAAGACACTTCACCACACCGCGAATGTAGTTCGCCCACATTTTGTCTTGTTGGAATGTGATTTCTTGCGTGATATCGAACTCATCAACGGCGTTGCCGTAATCCACAGAAACTACGCGTACTAGGTTGTCTTCACGCTTAGCTGCCGCCACAACGGTTTGGTAGTTGATCGCACATGGCAGTACGAAACCGTCGTTGTAGTCAGTGTGCTCACCAATCAGGTTTACACGACCAGGGGCTTGAATAATGTGGCTTGGGGCGTAACCCAGCACTTGTTCAAAAGAGGTTTTCACATTTTGGATTAGATCAGACATAGAGACGTTCTCTTAAATTATAAATTTGGTATTGGGATAGCGCGTGAGCCTAACTTTCTATCTGTAAAGTCGCGCTATCCCGTTATTCGTTATCAGTCTACTTTGAGGCGTTATTGCTCTTTGTAGTGCACATCGCTTAGGTCACGCAGACGCTGCGCCGCTTGTTCTGCGGTTAGGTCGCGTTGGCTTTCTGCCAGCATTTCGTAGCCAACCATGAACTTACGAACCGTTGCACTACGTAGCAGTGGCGGGTAGAACAACGCATGCAGTTGCCAATGGTCGATATCGGTACCTTCTTCAAAGAACGGCGCGTAATGCCAGCCCATTGAGTAAGGGAAAGAGCATTGAAATAGGTTGTCGTAACGGCTGGTTAGCTTTTTGATTGCAACCGCAAGGTCATCACGTTGCTCATCGGTTAGCTCACTCATTCGACGAATGTGCGTTTTAGGCAGTAGCATGGTTTCGAATGGCCACGCCGCCCAGTAAGGCACAACAGCAACCCAATGTTCAGTCTCAACCACGGTGCGTGAACCGTCTTTAAGTTCAGCTTGCACGTAATCCACTAGCAAGTTGCTGCCATGCTCTTGGTAGTAAGCTTTTAAGTTGTGTTCTTTGCGCTCAATTTCGTTTGGCAAGAAGCTGTTTGCCCAGATTTGACCGTGCGGGTGAGGCTGAGAACAACCCATGGTCTCACCTTTGTTCTCGAATGCTTGAACCCAAACGTAGTCTTTACCCAGCTCTTCGATTTGATCATTCCACGTGTCAATCACGCCACGGATTTTGTCGACCGGTAGCTCAGGCAAAGTTTTGCTGTGATCAGGCGAGAAACAGATCACTCGGCTCAACCCGCGTACACCTTGCGTTTTGAACAGAGGGTTGTCTGACTCAGGCGCATCTGGAGAGTCCACCATCAGTGCTGCGAAGTCATTTTGGAACACGTACGTGCCTTGGTAATCTGGGTTTACATCACCAGAAATACGCTCGTTAGATGGGCAAAGGAAACACTTCTCGTCGTAGCTTGGTAGCTCATCAGTTGCAGGCTTCTCATCAGCGCCACTCCAAGGGCGTTTTGCACGATGCGGTGACACCAAAATCCACTGACCCGTTAGTGGGTTGTAACGACGGTGTGGGTGATCCACTGGGTTAAATTCAACATTCGACATCTTACTTACTCAACTTTTAGAATTTCTTTCATCTGCATTCCCCAATGAAATTGGAGTTGCAGCTAGGCGGTCAATCAACAACTGCAGCATCAATTACGCAGGGGAATAGCCTTGTGGGTTATTTGACTGCCATTTCCACGTATCTGCCGTCATTTCCGCAACACTGCGCGTCGCTTTCCAACCGAGCTCTCGCTCCGCTTTATCTGTACTTGCCCAGCATTCTGCAATGTCACCTGGACGACGAGGACAAAGTTCGTAAGGCACTGGGTTACCGCTAGCCGCTGCGAACGCTTCTACCATCTCAAGCACGCTAGAGCCTTTGCCCGTACCTAGGTTGTAAATGTGCAAACCAGCTTTTTCACCTACCGATTTCAGCGCGGCGATATGGCCGTCTGCTAAATCCATCACGTGGATGTAATCACGCACGCCTGTGCCATCCGGCGTCGGGTAGTCGTTGCCAAATACCGACAGTTTTTCGCGGCGGCCTACTGCCACTTGCGCGATAAACGGCATCAAGTTGTTCGGGATGCCCTGAGGGTCTTCCCCCATGGTGCCCGATGGATGCGCACCAACTGGGTTGAAGTAGCGCAGCAAAGTCACGCTCCAGTCGTTTTCTGCATTGAACAAATCGCTCAAGCACTCTTCCACCATGTACTTGCTGCGACCGTATGGGTTAGTGGTCGCCCCCGTTGGCGAGTCTTCCGTAATCGGCACAATGTCAGGATCGCCATAAACCGTTGCCGATGAGCTAAATACAATGCTTTTCACGCCCGCTTTACGCATGCTGCGCGCCAACACCAATGAGCCATTCACATTGTTGTCGTAGTATTCCAATGGTTTCGCGACAGATTCGCCCACCGCTTTCAGGCCAGCAAAGTGAATCACAGCTTGAATGTCATGCTTGGCAAATACTGAGTCCAAAAAGGCTTCATCGCGAATGTCGCCTTGGTAGAAAGCTGGTTGCTTCCCGGTTAGCGCTTCAATGCGGCTTAACACTTCCATTTTGGCATTACACAAGTTGTCGATAATGATTGGCTCCATACCTGCTTCAATCATCTGGACACATGTGTGACTGCCGATGTACCCCATACCGCCTGTGACAAGAACTTTCACTTTTGCTTCTCCACTTTTGCTGCTCGATGCTTGGAAATTGGTTGAGCCTGATCACCAAGCAAATTAGCTCATCTCTTAACTGGCTAAAAGTCTACCAATCAAAACCGATCCAGATCCGTGATCAAACTCAAAATAGTGTAAACGTTTCCACAAAATTGCATCACGATTTAAAATCAATAAAAATAAAGAAAGTTGTGTTAAACCAGAAAAATTAGAAAGATTTATAACACTTACATGTATAAACGTTTACACAATGTAAGGAAAACACGGTGATTCACGCAAACCAGAAAGATGATTTTCCGCAATCGATACCTGACATTGCTCTTACAAAACGAGAGATAAAGCCCGCTACAGTAGCCCCGCCCCAAATGTAACCTTTTGTAACAAGACTCGAATCGCGTCTTTTCCTTTTATCGGGGCATGCAAAGAATAAAAACAGATCTGAAGGGCCCTCATGCTACGCAAGCGAAACGAATTTCGAGACCACAACCAAGAAGTGCGGTTGTTTAAGAACCGTGCCATCGTTGCCTTCCTCGGCATGGTTATTTTGCTGGGTGGATTGGTCGCGAACCTGTACAACTTGCAGGTTTACCACTTTAAAGATTATCAGACTCGCTCTAACGACAACCGAATCAAAATCCTGCCTATCGCGCCAACACGCGGCTTGATCTACGACCGAAATGGCGTACTGCTGGCGGAGAACCGCCCGGTTTACAACCTTGACATGATCCCAGAGCAAGCAGGCGATCCGGATGCGCTAATTGAAAAGTTGCGTCATTACGTCGACATCACTCCAGAGCAAGTCGACGCTTTTAAAAAACGTTATAAGCACACTCGCCGCTTTCGTTCTGTCACCATCATGAATGAGCTGAATGACGAACAAGTCGCGCGCTTTTCTGTTCATCAGCATGAATTCAATGGCGTGTTTGTCACTGCCGACCTCAAGCGTTTTTATCCTTACGGTGAAAAACTGACGCACGTACTAGGTTACGTTTCGCACATCAATGATCGAGATTTACGTCGCCTTGATGAAGAAGGCAAAGCGCAGAACTATCAAGCAACGCAAAACATCGGCAAGTTGGGCGTTGAGCGCTACTACGAAGACCTTCTCCATGGCACCAAGGGCTACGAAGAAGTCGAAGTAAACAGCCGCGGCCGTGTCATTCGCACCATCAAATACGTACCGCCGATTCCGGGTAAAGACATCGTGCTAAACCTTGATATCGAGTTACAAGAATACGTCTACAAAGAGCTCGACCATCGCCAAGGTAGTGCTGTGGTGCTCGACCCACGAGACAACAGCGTACTCGCGATGGCATCTAGCCCAAGTTATGACCCCAACCCATTTGTGAACGGCATTTCCAGCAAAGCGTACCGATCACTATTGAACGATCCTGCTCACCCCTTGGTAAACCGCACGACGCTTGGTGTTTACCCTCCGGCATCCACCGTGAAACCATTTATGGCAGTGGCGGGGCTTGAGGAACATGTGATTACGCCAACGACGGTGCGTAACGATCACGGTTCTTGGCGTATTCCTGGCTCGAAACCCAATTCAAAAGCATGGCGAGATTGGAAACGTTGGGGGCACGGTAATGTTGATGTCACGAAAGCGATTGAAGAATCCGTGGACTCCTTCTTCTACCAAACCGCCTTTGACCTTGGCATCGACCGCATCTCGAAATGGATGAACAAGTTCGGCTTTGGCTTGCCAACCGGCATCGATATTTATGAGGAGAGCAGTGCGAACATGCCGACCCGTGAGTGGAAAGTCGCACGCCACCGCACGCCTTGGTATCAGGGTGATACTGTGCCTATCGGTATTGGCCAAGGCTATTGGACAGCGACGCCAATGCAGATCGCCAAAGCGACCTCGTTCCTTATCAACCATGGTGAAATGAAAGCACCTCACCTACTTAAAGCTGTGATTGAACATGGTGAAGAGTTTGAAAACCAAGTCGACGTTGCACCGAAAGATCTGCCGCCAATTGAAGGTGTGCCTGATAAATACTGGGACATTCCAATCAACGCGATGCGCTTGGTAAACAATGGCGCACATGGTTCTGGTCGCCGTGCATTTAAAGGCGCAGAGTACAGCAGCGGTGGTAAATCGGGGACGGCGCAGGTATTTGGCTTGCGTAAAGACGAAGTCTACAACTCGAAAAAGCTCGCAAACCACCTGCTTGACCATGCGTTGTTCACTGCGTTCGCACCGTACGACCATCCGAAATACGTAGCGACCGTTGTGATTGAGCACGGTAACGGTGGTTCAAAAGTCGGGGCACCATTCATTCGCCATGTGTTTGATCACTTGCTTGTCGATCCAGATAAAACCAAAGGTAAAAAGTCTTAGGTTTAACCTTATCGCCCTACCACTCGTGTTAAGTGGTAATGATAAATAACAAAGCCCGAACGGATTGTCCTAGCCGTTCGGGCTTTTGTTTGCTTAAAAGTTCCGCTTCTCGCGGTGATCTCTTCATTTCACTCCTCGCACAGTTTTACTAAAAATTTGTGCATCCATAAGTAGCTGTTTACAATGATGGGATTATTGCTTATCTCACTGGGACAGTGAGCTTTGCCAACGGGAAGTGAACATGGCAACACTAAAAGATATCGCTACAGAAGCGGGCGTCTCACTTGCAACCGTCTCACGCGTGTTGAATGACGATCCGACTCTGAGCGTAAAAGAAGAAACCAAACACCGCATCTTAGAGATTGCTGAAAAGCTGGAATACCGCACCAGCAGTTCGAAAAAAGCCACCAAAGAGGCGAAACAAAAACACCACTTTTTAGCTTTGTATAACTACAAGCAAGAAGCAGAGGTGAATGACCCCTACTACCTGTCGATTCGTCACGGGATTGAAACCCAGTGCGACAGGTTGGGCATTACATTAACCAACTGCTACGACAGCGTCATTGATGTCGAAACGCAAAAGATCACCGGTATCCTTTTGGTTGGTAAGACCGATAAAGCGATCATCAATAAACTACCTAAGCGCCTCGCAGACAGCATTTGTTATATTGACTTCTCAGACAGCGACAGCGTTTACGACAGTGTTGATATCGATCTTGCTCGCATCAGTAAGCAAGTCGTCGACTTCTTCGTCGAACAAGGTTATCAGCGCATTGGTTTCATTGGCGGACAAGACGAGCCCAACACGGCGGACATTCGTGAAAACGCGTTTGTGGAATACGGCAGCCTAAAAGGTGTTGTATCAGAGAACGACATTTACCGCGGCGATTTTTCTAGCCTATCGGGTTACGACTTAGCCAAAGCGATGTTGGCAAAAGGCGACTTTCCAACAGCACTCTTTATCGCATCAGACTCGATTGCGATTGGGGTTTTACGTGCCATCCATGAGTTCGGTTTAAACATTCCACAAGACATTGCACTGATCAGTGTGAATGATATTCCAACTGCTCGCTTTACCTTCCCACCGCTCTCTACTGTGCGCATTCACTCAGAGATGATGGGCATACAAGGGGTAAACTTATTGGTAGAAAAATACCGCGATGGTCGTGCGCTGCCATTGCAAGTTCACGTACCAAGCAAACTCAAACTGCGCGGCACGACTAAGTAGTTCTCTCACTTCATTCTTGTTTTATAAAGCACTGAATCCTCAGTGCTTTTTTATTTTCCTTATCTAAATTCCCGTCATTTTTTACTCATTTTACCCAACAAATAAGCTTGGGATGCTATTCCTTTACGCTGATCACATCTTGCTTACCAATCACGTATTAAAACGTGATCGAGTTAAAGTTAAACGTTTTCACCAATTTATTTTAGTAAAACTTTTACTAATATCTTTCCCAGATAACTTATAAGCCTTTTCACAATACATCGGCTGCATTTCTTTTGGGCAGATTCGACGCTGACGATACCGCGCCGAAATGACCAAACTAAGCCGAGGGGAGAACAAACGTGAACAACTGGGAAAACTTCCTTCACTTACATGAGAACCGTATGGCACCACGTGCTTACTTCTTCTCATACGATTCAGTTAAAAACGCACAAACGTTCCAACGCGAGCTGAGCAGCCGCTTTAAACTGCTGAGTGGTCAATGGACATTCAACTACTTCACTAACCCGCTTTTGGTACCTGAAGCGTTTTACTCTCAAAAAATGGAAGATTGGGGACACATTACCGTTCCGAACATGTGGCAAATGGAAGGCCACGGTGACCTTCAATACACTGACGAAGGTTTCCCATTCCCTATCGACGTACCGTTTGTCCCAACCGACAACCCAACTGGCGCATACCAACGTACTTTCACGCTTGGCCAGCAATGGGACAACAAACAAACCATCATCAAATTTGATGGCGTTGAAACTTACTTCGAAGTTTACGTAAACGGTCATTACGTTGGCTTTAGCAAAGGCAGCCGCTTAACCGCTGAGTTCGACATTTCTTCTTACGTTCAACAAGGCGAAAACTTATTGTCTGTACGCGTTATGCAATGGGCAGATTCGACTTACATTGAAGACCAAGATATGTGGTGGACGGCGGGTATCTTCCGTGATGTTTACCTTGTCGGAAAAGAGCACGTTCACGTCCAAGACCTGGCTGTTCGAACTGATTTCGCCGACGATTACCAAAGTGCCACCTTAAGCTGCCAAGTTGAGCTAGAAAACCTGTCTACTAAGGCTGTATCTGGTTACACACTGGAATACGCACTACAAGACAAAGGTAAAGTGATTGCTAGTGGCCAATGTGATGCACTGACTATCCAAGACAACAGCCAAACAAACTTTGCCATTGATGTAGTGAACCCAACCCATTGGACCGCGGAAAATCCATACCTATACCAACTGTTCATCACACTGAAAGATGCACAAGGCAATGTGATTGAGGTGATCCCACAGCGCGTTGGCTTCCGCGATATCAAAGTGCGTGATGGTCTTTTCTACATCAACAACCAATACGTGATGCTGCACGGTGTGAACCGCCACGATAACGACCACCTAAAAGGTCGTGCAGTTGGCATGGAGCGCATCGAGAAAGATCTGATTTTGATGAAGCAACACAATATCAACTCAGTTCGCACCGCGCACTACCCTAATGACCCACGCTTCTACGAACTGTGTGACATTTACGGCTTGTTCGTAATGGCAGAAACCGACGTAGAAACCCACGGCTTCGCGAACGTTGGCGATCTAAGCCGCATCACCAACGATGCCGCATGGGAAAGTGTGTTTGTAGACCGCGCAGAACGCCACGTTCACGCCCAAAAGAACCACCCTTCCATCATCATGTGGTCACTAGGTAACGAGTCCGGTTACGGCTGCAATATCCGCGCAATGTACGACGCAACCAAAGCGATTGATGACACCCGTTTGGTGCATTACGAAGAAGACCGCGATGCAGAAGTCGTCGACGTGATTTCTACTATGTACTCACGTGCGCAGCTCATGAATCACTTTGGTGAGCACCCACACGAGAAACCACGCATCATTTGTGAATACGCACACGCGATGGGTAACGGCCCTGGCGGTCTAACGGAATACCAAAATGTGTTCTATGCGCACGACCACATTCAAGGTCACTACGTATGGGAATGGTGTGATCACGGCGTATTAGCACGTGATGAAAACGGCCAAGAGTTTTACAAATACGGCGGTGATTACGGCGATTACCCGAATAACTACAACTTCT
Source organism: Vibrio sp. M260121 (assembly GCF_036533715.1). Classification (NCBI taxonomy): domain Bacteria; kingdom Pseudomonadati; phylum Pseudomonadota; class Gammaproteobacteria; order Vibrionales; family Vibrionaceae; genus Vibrio; species Vibrio sp. M260121. The sequence goes on from NZ_JATABF010000012.1 coordinate 19,257, forward strand.
GTATGGATGGTTTGATTTACCCAGATCAAACACCTGGACCGGGCTTGAAAGAGTACAAACAAGTCATCGCTCCAGTGAAAATTCAAGCAGTAGAAGGCAAGACAAACACCTTCACAGTAGAGAACAAATTGTGGTTTACCAACCTTGATGATTACACCATCACGGCAGATGTCCGAGCGGAAGGTGAAATGCTGCGCAGCGTGCAGTTTAAGGTCGAAGAACTTGCTGCAAACAGCGCGCGTGAAATCACAATTAATCTGCCAGAACTGGACGAGCGTGAAGCCTTTATCAACTTCACCGTGCGTAAAGACAGCCGCACTTTGTACAGCGAAGCGAACCACGACATCGCGGTGTACCAATTCCAACTGAAAGAGAACACAGCAAGCCAAGCCGAATTTGTTAGCCACAATGCACAAGCGTTAGTCACCTCAGAAAGCCGCTTAGAGCACGTGATTGAAGGCCACAACTTCACTCTGACCTTCTCTAAAGTCAACGGCAAGCTGACCTCTTGGCGCGTCAATGGTGAAGAGCTGATTCAATCTGAGCCTAGACTGAATTTCTTCAAGCCAATGATTGATAACCACAAACAAGAGTACGAAGGTTTGTGGCACCCAGCGCACTTACAAATCATGCAAGAGCACTTCCGCACGCTACAAGTCGAAGCAACGGATGAATCGGTTTCGATCACGACCACCAGCATCATTGCGCCACCGGTGTTCGATTTTGGCATGCGCTGTACCTACCGCTACCAAATCAACGCACAAGGTCATTTGAATGTGGAACTAAGCGGTGAGCGCTATGGCGATTACCCGCACGTAATCCCTGTGATTGGCTTGGATTTGGGCATTAACGGCAGCTTTGACCAAGTGAGTTACTACGGCCGTGGCCCTGAAGAAAACTACCAAGACAGCCGCCAAGCGAACTTGATTGATGTCTACCACAGCACAGTAGCCGACATGTTTGAGAACTACCCGTTCCCACAAAACAACGGCAACCGCCAACACGTTCGTTGGGCGTCACTGACGAATCGCCATGGCACGGGCTTATTAGTGAAACCACAGCAAGAAATCAACTTCAGCGCTTGGTTCTACACCAACCAAAACCTGCACGAAGCGCAACACACCATTGAGCTAGAAAAGAGCGGCTACATCACGCTCAACCTTGACCATCAAGTGATGGGACTGGGCTCAAACTCATGGGGCAGCGAAGTGCTTGATTCATACCGCGTGTACATGGACGAGTTCCGCTATGGCCTAACACTGATGCCGCTTCAAGCAGGCGATTGCAGTGCGCAAGCCATGGCAAACCATGATTTCGACAATGCGTTCTTCACTCAACCTAATACTCAAACAGCAAACGAGGCGTAATCCATGATCGTGTTAGACAACTTAGAACAATTCAAAGTCGTGTACCGCGACGGTCGTAAATGGAACCGCTGCGTGGAAGCGATTGAGAACATCGCCAACATCAAAGACGGCGTGATGTATTCGATTGGTGACTCTCTGGTTTACATGATTGAAGACGGCACAAAACAAACCGAACTGTTTGAAGGGAACCGCCGCTACTTCGACGTGCATTACTACCTAGAAGGTCGCGAAACTGTGGAGTTCGCCGACAAATCCGATTTACGCCTAGAGCAAGCATATCGAGATGAAACTGACCGCGAATTTCTCTCTGGTCAAGGTGAGACTCGTGAGCTTTGCGAAGGCCAAGTTGCAATTTTTAATAACGATAAAGCGTACCGCTTCCACGGTGACAACCGAGTAAGAAAAGTGGTGCTCAAAGTGACCATCGAAGATGGCTATTTCCTAAATAAATAACGGCTTACAGGCAAGGCCAGACAACGCGTCTGGCCTAACAACAAAATAATTAAATAAACCCAAAGTAATTCAGATCACAGATCAGCTGTAGACCTCAACAATCCAACGCGATTACGAATAGTATTCGCCCAAGGATGATAAAACGGTCAATAGCACTATCACTGAGTTACGAAGGGAATTGACGTGATTCATTGGAGGACTCTATGTCTGAATCTATGCGCGGCACCATTGGCAAATTCGCCTTGCTGTCGATGACATTTGCGGCGGTATTTAACGTCCGTAACATCGTGAACAACAACATTGAGCTTGGCCTTAGCTCTGCTCCTATCTTCCTTTTCGCGACGATCGTTTACTTCATTCCATTTGTATTCATCATTGCAGAGTTCGTTTCGGCGAACAAAAACTCTGAGTCAGGCATGTACGACTGGCTTAAACAACCGCTTGGCTCTAAAGCCGCTTACCTAGGTTCGTTCCTCTACTGGTTCGTGAACCTATTCTGGTTTGTGTCTCTGCTACCAAACGTGATTGCTTACGCGTCTTACGCAATGCTTGGTTACGAGTACACCTTCTCACCAATGGTGACGTCGGTGATCTCGATTGTTCTGTTCGCAGCGGCGACCCACATTTCAACCAAAGGCGCATCTTGGTTGGGCAAAATTTCTGAGCTGGTTGCTTACGGTGTGTTTGCACTATTCGGCATTTACGTTCTCGGCGCGCTAATGGCATTAGGCGGCGACACTTACACGCCAGCAGAACCAATCACGCTAGAAGCAATGAGCCCAACCATTAACTGGGCGACGCTAGGCATTATGTGTTGGATCTTCCAAGCAGCAGGCGGTGCAGAAACCGCAGCGGCTTACCTGAAAGACGTAAAAGGCGGCCAAAAAGCCTTCATCAAAGTGATCATCATGGCAGGCGTCTTGATTGGTGCGATGTACGCTATTGGCTCACTTTTGGTGAACGTGTTCGTTCCGCGTGAAGACTTAACCTACGCCGGCGGCATGGTAGAAATCTTTACCGGTATGGCGCAATACTTCGACATTTCAACAGTATTGGTTGGCCGCTTCGTTGGCATCATCTTGTTCATCGCGATGTTTGGTTCAATGATGATGTGGACTGCAGCACCAGTAAAAATTCACTTCTCTGAAATTCCAAAAGGTGTGTACGGCGAGAAAACCACAGAGCTAAACGAACACGGTGTACCAGTACGTGCAGCGTGGTGGCAATTCGCGTTCGTTGTGGTGATGCTGATCGTCAACGGCTTTGGTTCAGAATCCGTGCAAGACATGATGAACCAAGCGATCAACCTAACGGCAGGTACGGCGATGCTACCGCCAATCTTCATCATGATTGCGTACTTTGTGTTCCGTCTAAAACACGACGATACACCGCGCGACTTCCGTATGGGTTCACGCAAAGTGGGCATGAGTGTGGTGTCGGTACTGATTGTCATCTTCGTGGTGAGCATGACCGCATCGGCATTCCCAACAGGTGTTGATTTGGTACGTGCGTTCTTCATCAACGTGTTTATGACTGCCGTCTTCTCTGCTCTGGCTTGGTGGTGGATCTCTCGCTTTGAAAAGAAGCAAGCGCTCAAACAACAAGCAACGCAAGAAAAGGCGCAAGAACCAGTAACGCAATCATAAATAAGCGTTAATCCCCCTCTTATTCAAAGAGCATCTTCGTGATGCTCTTTTTGCTTTTGTCCTGCTTCCCTTGCAAAACCACCACTCTTCAAGCGCATTCTAGGGCGTAATTACATAGCAAAAACCATCATTCCCTCTTCCTATATAACCGCTCTCAATCCATAAAAATGACAAGTAAAACTTTACTAAATATCGATCACAATTTAACTATGGAGCATTTAATCAAATATCATTTAATCGATAAAATTGATCCCAAGTTTGCACACGAGCTGATCCTAAAGCCTTTAGAGCACCCCCATATAAATTCAGCCACGTCAGCAAACGATAAATCCTACTCAATTAAGAAGTGATTAAAATGAAGACTTATTTTACTAAAACTGTTTTGTCCGGATTGATTCTTACCGCTGTCAATGTCCATGCATCTGAAAACCAAGCTGACCATAGCCCTACTCAACCTCCACAATCCGACGCAGAAGTCAGCTTCGACTTTTACGGCGAATTAGGCGTTGGTGGCCATGTCGCGTTAGAAGGCGAAAACAAAGGCCGCTACGCAGACGGCACTTACATCGAGGGTGGCCTCGCTGTCCAATACGGTAACTGGTTTGGCCTTGCGTATATGGAAGGTTGGACAGTTCAAGCCGATGACGATGGCAATGCTTGGGCGACAGGCCATGGTTGGGGCGGCTTCGAGGGTGGCTTCAACCGTTTCTATGCCGGCTACCGCACCGATGGCAACACCGAGTTTATGATTGGCCGTATGGACTCTTCTCTGGATGACGTTCAATGGTGGGGCGATGCGACGGTCGAATATGGCTACGTGATCTCCAATACTCGAGACGTGTTCTTGGGCGCTAAGATCCAAAACCTTGAAGGTAAATTCCGCTACAGCATTTCAGCCGCTCCTGAGTCGGACTTCTCGGAAGATGATTCTTGGGTCAACTTTGGTAAATACGACCGCTTCGCAGATCAATGGATCGATAAGAACGCCATGGTCAACGGTTACATCCAATACGACATTGCTGAGCACTTAACTCTGATGGGCGGCGCAGAAGTCCGTAACAACGACGGTGGTGAACTGTTCCTCCTTGGCGCGGAATACAAAAACGTTGCCGCGCGTGTATGGCACGACACCGATAAAGGTAACCAAGTCTCAGACGGCAGCGAATCAGGCTTTATGACCAGTGCATGGTATGAAGCCGCTCCGGGCGTCTATCTATCAGCGGCCTACAACTACGCCAACTTTGAATCAGACACCACTGAAGACGAAATCACTTCTTACATCAACGCCGGCGTGTGGTGGGAATACGCCAACGGCACATGGGCAACCGCATTTGATAGTCGCTTTGCTGTCGGGGATGACAACGTGACAGGCGATGCTCAAGTTTTCGCAATGCAATATTTCTACTGGTAAACCGAGGAACCAAACATGACTTTACGTAAAACCCTAATTGCTTTAGCCGTTGGTTCAGCGGTGACACTCTCTGGCTGTAATACCGTCACAACTTCTGAAGCACCGCTACAAGCGAGCGAGTTTAAGAATGTGATTGACCGTACTGGCTCTCCAGAATACATGCGCGATTACGACTTTGATGACCACCAGCGTTTTAATCCATTTTTCGATATGGGCGCATGGCACGGGCATCTATTGCCTGACAATGCAGAAGGTATGGGTGGCTTTCCTGGCACGGCGCTCCTGACCGAAGAATACATCAACTTTATGGCCAATAATTTTGATCGCTTAAGCGTGTACAAAGATGGCAAAAAAGTCGCCTTCGAAATGGAAGCGTACAGCTTGCCGGGTGCATTGGTGCAAAAGCTAACCTCTGATGATATCACTGTGGAGATGACTCTGCGCTTTGCTTCTGATCGCACTTCTCTGTTGGAAACCAGCATTACAACAGACGCCCCTGTTGATCTCGTATGGGACGGTCAACTGATTGAGAAATACCACGCGAAGGAAGGCAAATCCCAATCAGATAAAACCATTGATGAGCAGTACCCAAATTACAACCGCACTATCGTCACGACGGATGACGGTTTAAAAGTGACATTTGGCAAAGTGCGTTCAACGTGGGATCTGCTGACCTCTGGCGAGTCCGAATACCAAATCCATAAGTCCATCGATATGGACACTCAAGTAGATGGTCATCAGTTTACTTCGACGGCGAAAATCGACGGTTCAACCACGATTTACACCACCTACTCTCATGTCCTAACCGCAAAAGAAAACCAAGCTGAACAAGCGAAGATTCAAGACATTTTGGCAAACCCAGAAGCTTACCTCTCGGCTTCTGAGCAGCGTTGGGAAGACTATCTAACTAAAGGTTTAACCAACCCACACGCGACCCCAGAGCAAGAACGCGTGGCGGTGAAATCGATGGAGACCTTGAACGGCAACTGGCGCGGTGTCGCAGGCGCGATGAAGTTTGATTCGGTAACCCCGTCCGTGACAGCTCGTTGGTTCTCTGGTAACCAAACTTGGCCTTGGGACACATGGAAGCAAGCTTATGCGATGGCGCACTTCAATCCAGATGTCGCGAAAGACAACATTCGTGCGATGTTTGCTTATCAAATTCAAGCAGACGATCCTGTTCGCCCTTGGGATGAGGGTTATGTGCCGGATCTATTGGCTTACAACTTAAGTCCAGAGCGTGGCGGCGACGGTGGCAACTGGAACGAACGTAATACCAAACCAAGTCTTGCTGCATGGGCGGTCATGGAAGTGTACAAAACCACCGGCGATAAGGCATGGATCGAAGAAATGTATCCGAAGCTTGTGGCGTACCACAACTGGTGGCTGCGTAACCGCGATAACAACGGCAACGGCGTTCCTGAATACGGCGCTGCGGTAGACAAAGCGCACAACACGCCAGAAGGTGAAATGTACTTTACGGTGGTTCGCGGCGAAGAGCATGAAACAGTGGTGGGTAAGAAAGCGCTGGCAAAAGTGATGGCAGAGGGTAATTACGATTACATCGAGAGCCCAGCACAAACTGCCGCTTCTTGGGAGTCTGGCCGCGATGACGCAGCGGTATTTGGCTTTATCGATAAAGAACAGCTGGATGCTTACGTTGCCAAAGGCGGTAAGCGCAGCGATTGGGATGTGGAATTTGCGCAGAACCGCGCTGAAGACGGCACCTTACTGGGTTACTCGTTGCTACAAGAATCCGTCGACCAAGCGAGCTACATGTACAGCGATAACCAATATCTGGCCGAAATGGCGGACATGTTAGGCAAAGAAGGCGAGGCAAAAGACTTCCGAGCGAAAGCAAAACACCTGGCGAACTACATCAACACTTGTATGTTCGATGAGTCAACGGGCTTCTTCTACGACATTCGCATCGAAGACAAACCACTAGCAAATGGCTGTGCGGGCAAGCCGATTGTCGAGCGCGGCATGGGACCAGAGGGTTGGTCGCCACTGTTTAATGGTGCGGCGACTCAAGCTCATGCCGATTCCGTCGTGAAAGTGATGAAAGACAGCAACGAGTTCAACACGTATGTGCCACTGGGTACGGCTGCGCTATCGAACCCAGCCTTCGGCCCTGATATTTACTGGCGTGGACGCGTATGGGTCGATCAGTTCTACTTCGGTTTAAAAGGCATGGACAGATACGGCTATCGTGATGACGCCATTGAGATGGCAACGGCCTTCTTCCAACATGCGGACGGCCTTGTGCAAGATGGCCCGATTCGTGAGAACTACAACCCACTAACGGGCGATCAACAAGGCGCACCAAACTTCTCATGGAGTGCGGCGCACCTTTACATGCTGTACAACGACTTCTTCACTGAGTAGAAATCACTAGTCAATTACAGGGAGCCTGCGTTGCTCCCTGTAATCAATTCTGCCACCAGCTGACGCAGCCAAATCCCTTTATCCTCGTTATTGCGGCTTGTATGCCACAACATGGCGATATCAAAATCCGCTACCGCAATTGGCGGTTGGACACTCACCAAGTCGTCCGAGAACCCTTCCGCTTGCGCCATTTTCTCCGGCACAATCGCAACCAACTTTCGCTGTTTAAGCAAGTTTCGAATCGTCAAGAAGTTACGTGAAGCAACGGTGACTTTTCGGCTCAAACCATGTTCCGCAAGCTTTTTGTCTACTTGTGTACTCAAGCTGCCATCAGGGCTTACGAGGGCTTGTTCAATATTGGCAAAAGCGTGAATCGACAATTGTGTTTCACCTTTCAACACTCGCTTATCACACAGAACTACGTGCTTTTCTGTGTAGAGGTACTGGCTCTCAAAGTTATCGTCGAGTACAGACATACTACCGATGATGACATCTAATTTATCGTGTTCCGTGATCGCCACGTAATTGCTGCGGTTGACGTTGATAAAACTGATTTGGGCTTCTGGCGCACGCTTACGGATTTCATCATAAAGCAGTGGGGCGAAGATAAATTCGGCGTAATCGGTTAAACCAATGCGGCACACCCCGGCGTAGTTTTCTGGCAAGAAATCGGACTTCGTCAGTAAGTCTTTGGCAATCGAGTCCAATAAATGACGCACCGTCGGCGCAATATGATGCGCGTGCTCGGTTGGGTCCATCTTATGGCCTTTACGCTCAAACAATGGGTCATCAAACAACACGCGCAAACGCGACAAGCTGTGGCTCATGGCAGACTGACTGACAAAGCTTTTCTCCGCCGCCAAACTCACACTGCGATAGCGGTATAGGTAAGAAAAGGTCACCAACAGATTTAAATCGATATTGCGCCACTGGATGTCATCTTTCACAGAACAAACCTCATCCCATTTCATTCATAGATGAAATTAAAACTATTAATTTGAGTCATCTTAGTACATTTCTTACAGTAGATGCAGTTTTATTGGAGATTTAACAGGCTCAACATGTTTACCATTTTTAAAACCTTTTTTTGGCTTGGTTGGATCAGTTTCGGTGGCCCTGCGGCGCACATCGGTTACTTCCGCCAAACGTTCGTTGAAAAGCTCAAATGGATTGATGACAGCGAATACGCACAGATCGTGGCTTTGAGCCAATTCTTACCGGGCCCTGGTTCTAGCCAAGTTGGCTTTGCTCTGGGTTACAAACGCGGAGGCTTAGGCGGCGCATGCATGGCGTTTCTTGGCTTCACGCTGCCTTCCGTGATCATCATGTTGGCGCTTGCAATGGTAAGCAGCCAGATCACCGATACGGCGCTGTTCCAAAACATCGTTCATGGCTTGAAGTTGCTGGCGGTCGTTGTGGTGGCGGATGCGACTTGGGGAATGTACAAAAACTTCTGTCAAAGCAAACTAACAGCAGGCTTGTGTGTGGCAACCGCGATTGCGTTATTAGTTGCACCGAGCATCGCAACTCAAATGCTGGTGCTTGTAGTAGCGGGCTTGATTGGCACTCAATATCTCAAGAAAGAATCCGCAGCCCCTGCCGAACCTTTTAAGCCAACCATTGCACCATTGGCGCTGTTCGCAGTACTTCTAGTTGGTTTGCCGTTTGTGGCTCATACCCTGCCGATGCTTGGGCTATTTAGCGACTTCTTCCAAGCGGGTAGCTTAGTGTTCGGTGGCGGTCACGTGGTACTTCCTCTATTGCAAAACATCGTTGGCGATCAACTCAGCCAAGACGCGTTCCTAACGGGCTACGCCGCAGCGCAAGCAGTACCGGGACCGATGTTTACCTTCGCAACTTACATTGGTTACGAGCTGTCTGATGCACCTATCCTAGGCGCGCTAGTTGCAACATTAGGTGTGTTCTTACCAGGCTTCTTATTGCTACTTGGCGTGCTAAAGAACTGGCAAGCGCTGGCTGGTAAACCTGCAGTGTCAGGTGCAATCAACGGCGTAAACGCATCGGTCGTTGGTTTGCTACTAGCTGCACTTTACCAACCGGTATTCAGCAGCGCTGTGGTTGCCCCAATTGACATCGCTCTTGTGATTGCTGGCTTCTACTTACATAAGAAACTTAACTTGTCGGTGCTTTGGATGATTGTGTTCTTTGTCGCGGCAGGCATTGTGACTGGCATGATGTAAGTTATTTCGCTAACGCCTCATTAGCACAGCAAATAGATCATCCAACCATGAACAATGGGCACTTCAACACGAGTGCCCGTTTTCTCAACTACGCTTATATAAGGTGGGGAAAATCAGGGTGATGGATCATCTATGGCGCAAGATAATAATTTCGAATTGCCACTTAACTGGCAGCAAAAAGTGTCGCTTTGGTTTGGTGAGTTAAAGGTACACTTACTCAAAGACAAGGTTCTTTATTTATACTGTGCAGTCACGACTGTTGTTATCTATTCGCTTTCCCTCTACTTTCAATCCCCCATTCGCTATTCACTGACGACCTATTTAGAAACGATTGGCACCGCGTGCTACATTACCTTTTTAATGTGGTGTACATATTATTACTTCTACCTTATTGTTCAAAAAGAGAAGTCTCCCACTAAACAGTTTCTTCGAAAGCTGGCACAGATTTTTTTTCCGCTAAATCGCACGATTGCAGTCGCGACGTTGGTCTTGATGTTGACCCTGGTGTTTTCAAACCACACCTTTTTGAAATCGCTGATCCCTGTTCTGCACCCATTTAGTCTCGATGAAGCCTTTATCAATCTCGACCGCGCATTGCATTTTGGCGTCGACCCTTGGGTTATCACCCACTCTCTGTTTCCCGGAGCTTGGTCTTCATTTGTGTTAAACATGGCTTACAACGCTTGGTTTTTCCTGATGTGGGGGATGCTGATTTTCTTCCTGATATACAAAAAACGCCCCCAACTTAGGCAGCAGTTTCTGCTTTCCTTCGTCCTATCTTGGATGGTGATTGGGTTCTTTTTTGCCACCTTGCTTTCTTCGGTTGGACCTTGTTATGTCGAGCCTTTATCAGAGAACGAATACTTCTCTCCTCTCATGGAGACATTGAGAGCACAAAACCAGTACTTGCTAGACATAGAAATTGGACAACTGTGGGCGATCGCGACACAAGAACACCTGTGGCATGACTATATTGAGCAAGCCAATAGTATTGGTTCCGGGATTTCTGCGATGCCAAGTATGCACGTATCCATCGCCGTACTAATCGCACTGAGCATTTACCACCTGAACAAAATCGCCGGTTACGTTGCATACTTTTTTGCACTAATCATTCAAATCGGTTCGGTTCATTTAGCATGGCATTACGCGATTGATGGGTATTTCGCGACCGTCTTAACCATTCTGATCTGGAAAGGCGTCGGTTACCTTATTCACCGTTACCCTTCAGCGTTTCCTTGTGAGAGCGCCAAGTAAGAAATCGAGAAATTAAATAACAAAAAAAGCCACTCACCCGAGGTGCGGCCTATGACACAAGAAAGTAACGACAAACTTCACAGAGAAGCTCTCGATAAAGTCTATCAGTGGTGTGTATTACTCAAAATCGAGATCATAAAAGACCGATTTCTCTACCTGTATTGCTTACTCACAACCTCGGCTATTTATGCCCTAACACTGTACTATTCGTTTCCGTTTCAGTATTCCGTTAACACCTATTTCCACACTCTATACCTTGCGACTTATTCTGCTTTTCTTATTTGGTGTACTTATTACTACCTGTATTTGCTTTATAAGAAAGAAAAACGACCAACGAAGCGCTTTCTATTGAAGTTGAAGTCGATACTTCTTCCTCTCCACCAAACTGTTGCTGTCATCCTATTGTTCCTCACGCTTGGCGTGGTGTTCGCAAACTACACCTTCCTTAAGTTCATCATTCCTGTCATCAACCCCTATGAATTCGACCATGCGCTAGCAGAACTGGATAAAGTGCTGCACCTAGGCTTGGACCCATGGTTAATTACCCACTATGTCTTTTCATCACCTTGGGCTTCACTGCTACTCAACACCGCCTACAACTTGTGGTTCTTTATCATGTGGGGCGTGCTGTTTTTCTTTCTCATATACAAGCGCCAACCAGTCTTAAGATTGCAGTTTTTGATTACGTTTTTACTGACTTGGATGCTGTTAGGAAGTGTCACGGCGACCCTCTTTTCTTCGGTTGGGCCGTGCTACCTAGAGTTGTTAACCGGAGATCAGCAATTTGTCCCTCTTATGGATACGCTCAACGCACAAAGCCAGTATTTAGAAGGCTACGGAGGGCTATCATTATGGGCATTGAATACGCAAAACTACTTGTGGCAAGCCTATGAGAATCAACAGAATGGTCTAGGTGCTGGGATTTCAGCGCTACCAAGTATGCATGTCTCTATCGCGATTTTGGTTGCTTTAAGCCTTTACCGGTTAAATAAAACCGCCGGCTATCTTGCGTACGCATTTGCCGCGCTCATTCAAATCGGCTCAGTACATCTTGCATGGCATTACGCTGTGGATGGTTATGTTTCGATTATATTGACCATCTTATTGTGGAAACTCGTGGGTAGGTTTATTGCCCGTTTTCCTCAGTGGTTCAATTAAGATAGCGATGTAAAAAAGCCACTCTTATCAACAAGAGTGGCTTTCATTATTATGACCGTAGTAGAGAGATGTTTATTGAAGAAAAGCAGTTGAGGTGTCTTTCTGCTCTCTCACCATAGACAGTGCACGCTCTAGGTTCTTATTAGCAAGTTCATAGTAAGCCGGATTTTTATCGATAGCCTGTTGCAAGTAAGGAATGGCCTCATCTGGTTTTCCTTGCAAGATCAGGAAGTAACCCACGTTGTTTAATGCTTCTGGTTCCGTCATATGACGAGTAAAAATATTGAGAGCTTGGCGAGGTTGATCTTTTGCAAGCGCAATCAAACCTAAGTTGTTAATCGCTCTTTCATTGCTAGGCTGCAAACCCAATGCGGCTTGAGTGAAGTGCGTTGCCTTCGAGTATTGTTTTTCCATGTAGTAGGAATAACCCAGACTCACTAGTGCATTCACGTTTCTCGACTCTATATCTAGCGCTTTTCTGAAAAGTGTTTGTGCAAGTTCGTGATCACCTCGAATATCGTACAGCACGCCTAAACCGGAATACGCAGCGACAGGCGAGTTCTCATCGTAGCGATAAGTCGCAATGTTTTCTTTAGAGACATTATCTTTCGTGATGTTGGGATCCCCTCCGAGACGAGTTTGATCGGCATTCAGTGCGCGTAAGTAGTAACTACGCCCAGCCTCTCTGTCTCCACGTTTGGTGTAGAGCGTTCCAAGCTCTTCTAGTGAACCGATGTTATCTGGATTCTCTGCTAATGATGCTCTAAACGATTTATCTGCCAACTCTTGGTTGTCGCGAGCAAGGTGGATTCGACCAACGGTGTAGAGTGTTTTATCTTTGTGCTTTGCGTTTGGAAAAGAAAGGGAGCGGATGTATTCATATAACGCCAAGTCGGCATTCTTGTTACTCAAAGCGATATCGCCTCGAGAAATCGCTTCTTCCTCTGTTTTTGGTGGTTCATCATTGGTGAGGGACTCTACGGGTTTACCCGAGTAAAGTTCCGAATTGAAGTCCGACGACGTATCTGTTGTTGAACATGCGGTAAGCAACAACAACGAAATTATGGCAAATCTCTTAATCCACATAACAAATCCCTTTTCTGCTTTTATTTAAATGCTTCAGCCAGTGAAATCAGCGCTGGACCAATTGCCACAATAAAAAAACATGGCCAAATAAACAGCACCATTGGAAACATCATTTTCACTGGGATTTTTGCAGCCATCTCTTCCGCTGCTTGTTGGCGCTTATCCCTGTAATCTTCCGTGTATTCGCGTAGGGAGTTGACTAAGCTCCCCCCAATTCTTGATGCATGGCTGAGCATACTCACGAGCCCCATCAATTCGTCTAAACCTGTGCGATAAACCAGTTCTCGAAGCGCTTCTGGCATGGGCTTACCAGCCTGAATTTTGTTACACACCGTATCCACTTCGTCAGCCAATTCAGGATGAGATATCACAAGCTCATCGGCAACGCGACGCAATGCCGCATTAAAACCAAGACCAGACTCCGTACAAACCACCAGCAAATCCAGCATATCTGGAACCCCGGCACGAATCGCTCTTTGACGCTTATCAATCATGTGACGAAGAATGAAGTCTGGGAGCACTAAGCCAACAAACACAGCTAATGCCATAAAAGTATAGAGGTATTTCGATTCAGGAATCGTCAAATAAACCAAGGTTGCAACCATAACACCGATGATGGTTGTCACGGACTTAATGGCATAAAACATCGATAGCGAGTTACTTTGATGAAAACCCGCATGCATCAATTTATTGCGCGTTGTTTGGCGCTCTTTTTCACTGGTTGGCGACGTGAGTGGAGCAAGAGACTCTAATGTGTCTGCAACTTTACTATTGGCAGATACCTTTTCTCTTTTATCACCAGACAACTCTGCGAGTTTGCGTTTAACTGGTGAATTCACGCCTAAAACTATGGTTCCGATGGTCATTACCACAAGAACCGTCGTAATGAGGATCAGAGCAAATAACAGGGTCTCTTGATTAATTGCAAGACCGGCCAACCATGCTTGAATGCTTTCTGTATTCATAGTTACACCTCAATGTTGACGATCTTGCGAATCCAAATAGTGCCAACAAACAAGGACACCATCCCCCCCACAATCATCTTAACGCCCATCGGTGTGGTATGGAGCAGTTCAATGTATTCGGGACGAACCAATGAAATGATGACGTAGAGTCCAAATGGCGCGAGCACGAGCACCCACGCAGACATACGAGACTCAGCAGAAATCGTTTTGATTTTTCTTGCTAATTTGAAGCGAGCTCGTAAGATTTGAGAAAGCTTTTCAATGTTCTCGACTAAGTTACCACCCGTTTCTTTTTGCAACAGAACGGCACTTGAGAACGCGAGCATAGACACCGTAGGTGTACGCTCTGACATTTGCATGATGGCGAGTCTTAAATCATAGCCATAGTTAAGCATGTTGAAGGTGTTGAGAAACTCTGGCCCCAATGGTGCACTCATTTCGTTCCCGACCTCACCAAATGCTTGAGTGATGGGCTGACCAGCTTGGAGAACACGCTTGATGATGTCGAGCGCTTCAGGTAATTGCTCCTCAAACTTCATCAAACGATCGGCAATCATTTTTTGTAAATAGAAATAGATAGCGACCCAACAGGCAACCGTCACCCCAACGCACATGTACCATTCTTGACCAAAGATAAAGATCACTAACCCAACCGCAACCCCAGCAAGAAAAGATAAGAACAGAAATCGGGTAAACCCCATTGAGATGCCAGCCAGCTCAAGCTTTTTCTTCAATCCATCAAAGAGGCTGAAATTCACCAACCATCGCTCTAGGGGAGAAAGGTGCTTGAGTGAATTCTCTCTAAGAAGAGAAATGCTCTCTTGGTCTATGTGTTTGTGGCTATCTTGAATCCTCTGTATCAGTTGCTTGTGTTTTACTTTTTTACCAGCAGAAGGAAGGATTAACGCTTGGCTAATAAAGAATACCGACAAAAACAACAGCACAAGGAAAAGTGGGAATTGGCTTTCCATAGCACACTCTCCTAACGGGCTTTTTCGTTAAAGATTTCAAATGGTACGTCTAAGCCTCGTTTAACAAGATGGTCATGACAACTAGGCACAATGCCTGTGGCTTCATAGTCACCAATAACATTGCCCTCTTTGTCTACCCCTCGTCGACGGAAGGTGAAGATCTCAGACATAGTGATCACCTCCCCTTCCATGCCATTAATTTCCTGCAAACTGACCATACGGCGCTTACCGTCTTCCTGGCGTTCCATTTGAACAACGATGTTTATCGCGGAAGCAATCTGCGCTCTTAAATTTTTTGTCGACACATTCCAACCTGCCATGGAGAACATGTTTTCAATTCTGCTCAACGCATCTCGCGGCGTATTAGCGTGAATCGTGGCAAGAGAACCATCATGACCTGTGTTCATTGCAGACAGCATGTCCACGGCCTCAGAGCCACGAACCTCACCAATCACAATTCGGTCAGGGCGCATACGTAATGAGTTCTTCACTAGATCTCGCTGAGAGATCTCTCCCTTGCCTTCGATGTTCGATGGTCGTGTTTCTAGTCGGATGATGTGTGGTTGCTGTAATTGAAGCTCCGCAGAGTCCTCAATGGTGACGATACGTTGGTCACTTGGAATAAAACCAGAAAGAATATTGAGTGTGGTGGTTTTACCTGAACCCGTACCACCAGAGATAAGGATGTTCATTTCCCCGACAACCGCGGCATTTAGAAACTTACCCATTTCTGGTGACAAGGAGTTAAGTTCTAGTAGGTTGTCCATATTGAGTCGTTCGACAGCAAAACGACGAATCGACACCGATGGCCCATCAATCGCTAGAGGTGGAATAATCGCATTAAAGCGCGAGCCATCTTTTAAACGCGCATCTACCATAGGTGAGGCTTCATCGATACGACGCCCAACTTGACTAACAATGCGGTCAATAATGTTGCGCAGATGGCGCTCGTCTAAAAAGGTGTGTGGCGTTTTTTCCAATTTACCAAAACGCTCTACGTAGATGTTCTTAGGTCCGTTCACGAGAATATCGGAGATGGTAGGATCATCCAGAAGAGGTTCTAAAGGACCAAGGCCAAACACTTCATCTTCAATCTGATGGATGACGCGATTACGCGCTTCTGAGCTCAAAGGGTGCGTCTGATCTTCGGCAATCAGTTGAACTACCGCCTCTCGTAACTCTTCTTTCGCTCTGTCTTCTTGTAAGTGGGACAACAGCCCGAGATCGAGCGTATCAAGTAATTTTTTGTGGTAGTAATGCTTAATTGAGAGATCTTGTTCCAGCTGTTTTTTCTGTTCTTCAATCGCTTTCAGTTTAGCTTCAACCGGAGATAAGGCCGCTTTTTCAGAGTGAGTCTCAGCGTGTTCTGTACGACTTAACTCATCCACTTTTGATTCTTGATCTTTTGCCTCATCGGCATTGTGAAACGCACTTCCGACGCTTTTTCTTTTGAAAAACATGACTCCCCCTTATTAAGAAAAAAATTTCTTAATCCAACTTTGATTTTCCTTGGTTGGGCTTTCCAATAAATGTGAGATTTCAGCCAAAGAAGCTTTTATCGCACTATTTTTTTTAGATTGAACAATTGGGTTACCTAAATTTGCACTCTCGATTGCAATAGCAAAGTTATTTGGAACTAAATGAATAGAGTGCCCACCAACAGCGCTTTCAATGTCTTTTAATGAAATGGTCGATTTTTTCTCAAAGCGATTCACAATAAGTTCGACCTGATGATTATTTAAACCATAGTCTAGTTCTAAGGCTCTCACGTAATTTACTGCGTGTTTTACTGACGTAACGTTCTGCTGCATGACCAAAAATATATGGGTAGCTGGCGAAACGATTTTTTGGAATACATGTTCAATCCCATGGGACATATCGACAATAATATGTGAATAAAACTGTCGAAGAATAGGTAATAACTTGCTGACTTCATTAGCATAGTTGTAATTACCTTGTAAGTTTCCTTGATCAAAACACAAATAATTGAGTCCAGATGGATGCTTGTAAACAAGACCCTCTAGCGACAATTCATCGAGGTCATTAACCGAATCGATAACATCATTGATGTTGTATTTTGGCTTACAGTTTAAATAGTCTGCCGCATCACTAAATTGCATGTCCAAATCGATGAGCAACACATTGCTCTTGGCATAGCTGGACAACTCAATCGCAGTATTAAGCGCCAGTGTCGTTGCGCCTGAGCCGCCTTTTGTGTTGATAAACAAGGTCAGGTCACCCATCTTCTTGTTATAGACTTTTTCTTCTGCCGTTGATTTGAGTAGCGGATATAACTCACCTAAATCCGCCGAACGTGAAAAGTGGTCCGTTGCTCCAAGACGTAATGCCATCTTGAGAGATGCAGTATCCGTTTCATCGCCAAAGACAATTAACGCGGTATGGTTGTGCTGCAAATTGCTGTCACTGGAGTACACATGTGCGACTTTTTGCGCCCAGTTATCCCCCGTTTCAATATAAATAAGATCTGGAATTTGTTTATTTCTCACCAAATCGACATTAAATAAATCAAGTTCTATCCATTCAACATTGACATTGACGCATTGAGACAGCTCATTGGTTAAATGCAGCTTAAAATTTGACGTAGAATATACGACCCAAACAATCAAGTTTGTTTTAAGGTTTTTATAGTTTTCATTATTCATTTTCACTGGTTTCAGCATACTGCTACTCCATCAGCAATTTTCTATATCGTCCGTTCCTGCACCTTCCGGTCTTAACACCCCTAAACTTTCGGCTGGTAATATGGTTTCAAACGCAGGTGTTGTCCCTACTGCATTAATTAAAGCAGCCAAAACAAAAAACTGGAAAGTGTAATTTACGGCTCGAGCACGAACGTATTTTATTTGTGAGAATTGAGCGCCTAGTACAGAGTCATCAGCGGGTGGGGTAGATAAAAAGCCAGACACATCGACATTCGCCCCTGTGGCATCGAGGTAAGTGATTTCTAAATTATTCGCACTAAATCCTGAGGGGTACAGATCTGATACTGCGGGTAAGTTAGGAATATCATCCCGATCTGCGATGTAACATACCGTCGCTAATCTGGCCGCTCGACGCGTCACTTCATTGACCATCTGAACAGAAAAGAAGTACACCGCAAACTCCATGATCAGAAAGAGCACTAATATGACGGCCAATGCGATAAGAGAGAACTCTACTTGGGTAACACCTTTTTGCTTAAAGCGATTAATGATCATGGCCCAGTCCTCATCGTCGTTGTTGCACCGATACTGAACTGCAATGATTGACCGGAGAACGGTAAGGTAGAAAAGATAGGAACATAATTGTAAGTCGCAGAAAGTGTCACGACCTTGTTGGCCAATGTAGGCTGCGTAATCGTGATGTCACCGACGGATATATGATCGATGATCGGCGTCGTACTCGCTGTTGGGCTGCCGTAAACGACGACATTTTTAATGCTCGTTTCATCGGCTATGGCGTCAAAAGTTAGCGTGCCATACGTGTCGACAACCGCATAACGAGCACCATTTTGTAGGGCTTTATTAACCTCAGTGTATTGAATAAAAGCTCGACACACATCAATCACCAGCACAGTAAGCATCAGCAATATTGGCAGCGCCACAATAAACTCAACGATCGCGAGGCCCGCTTGTTTTTTTTGCTTAATAGTTTTATTCAACATATCAAGATGCCCCGCTAAACGGATCTTTGTAGAGTTGGATGCGATAGAAGCCTTTGTCTGTCGGATCAACACCAGTAGAGCCGTTATTGATTAAGCAATCATATAAGAACTGCCCAAATACTGAAGATTGTCCTGAGTTACTCACTTTCTGTAATAAGAAGAAACAGCCAAATCCCAAAACATCAAAGTCAGTTTTACCTGTCGACTCGGTGCAGTTGACAATAGGAATGCGCAAAATACGACGTCCATTTAATCCGCCGTCACCCATGTAGCTCGAAGTATCACACGGAGACGAACCACCACTACATGCACTAAGCTCTTGTAAGTAATTTGCGTAATACAAATTACCGGCATACGTCTCATCCGTTGCCGCTAATACGTCGGGCTCTCGTACATACTTATCCGGCAAAACAGTACCATCATTTTTGATCGGCCCAGAAAAGTCGTTCAGCCGAACATTTAAACCTTGAGCGACGGGACCAGCACTATTACCAGGTTTGGTTGTCACCGTATCGCCTATTGCAGCGCAACCGTTATAGGCACCGGACAAAGCATCTCTCACTAATGCAGCACCGCTGTTGCCTGTCCCTTGACCAAAGTCCAATAGTTGGAAGTTACCGGGCCCCATGTCTGTATTGTTCTGGTCTCCGACTTTTAGTTCATGTACCAAAGATGGATCCGTGTCCACATTAGGATCATAGTTAGCAGGTTTATATCCCCATGCATCTTCTGCACTGCCTGTCGGCTCACCACACATGGCGATCGGCGTCAGGTTGCATGACTGGGTAAACCCTGCACTTCGCCCAGCCATTGCACTTGCCGAAATGTTTTTGTTAATCCCAAACACACCACTCAAAAACTGTGTCAATCCAATCTCGGTAACAGCAACACGAACGTAGATATCATAAGCGCCAGCAGGAGCAGTAAAACTCGCGGCGTCAACAAACGTCGTTCTATCAAGTGAGAAAGTTATGGATGTATTACTGTCATCAAACACCAGTTCTGAGTTACCGGACGAAGCACTAATACCGTTCAATGTGGCAGTTGCAACGGCCTCTGCCGCTACCACGTCGCCATTTTCATCTGCGGCAACCGCGCCAGCCAATGCCGCCGCATCAACGGCATTTTGAAGACGCGTTTTATTTAGGACTTGGTGGTTAAGGTCAATACCAAACGCCGCCACGCCCAATAGGATCAGCAATACCATGCTGATCAGCACCAAGGTAATCCCTTTTTGGGTTCGTCTTGTTGCCCTTTGCATTTTCCGTCGCATAGCCCCTCCTAAGTGAATAAATCACTTAATCATCTTTGGCTACCCCATTATTGTCGTATACCTCTAAACTCGTTTGCGTACGTTGTCCGCTACCTTCTGGTAAATATCCCAAATTCTCATACCAAGCTTCTGGATTAAGAGTTTGCTCTGCACGCAATTGACTGACAGAGATACCAAGCTCAGGGTCATTCGCACAGCCAAACAAGCCGAATGAAGTGAAACAAATGGTCATTATCATTATGTTTTTCATCTTATTCTCCACTTATAAGCTGTGCCCAAATTTGCCCTCAGAGCCACCATCTGACGAACCAAACTGATCGAAACTTTCAAACGTTTCTTCTTCTCTTATGTCGTTGAGTTGGTATCGGTCGAAATCCAACTCAGCACCTTTACCCAACAAATAAAACTCAACATCGTTAGGGCTTACAAAACCGTCGGTCGGCAAGGTAATACGACGACGGTCAATAGGTGTTGCAAGTCTTGGAGTAACTAGGATCACAAGCTCAGTTTCACCAGAAGTGAACTCTTCACTCTTAAATAGTCGGCCAAGTACCGGTAAATCACTCGCTCCCGGAATACCATCGGCAACATTACGTGCGTTCTCACTCAATAAGCCCGCAATACCAATCGTCTGTCCATCAGCAAGCTCGATGGTGGTACCTGCACTTCGTTTAGTAATCGGTGGGATGAAAAAGGTCGCATTCACTTCATTAGGATTAAAGGTCAACACACCTGAGTTGGAGATTTCACTGACGTTGACGTTCATCTTTAGATTGATGCGCTTATCACTCAAGATGTACGGAACAAAGTCCAGTTGTACACCGTACTCTTTGTAGTCAATGGTAATACCATCTTCGTTTGGTACAGGGATTGGAAACTCACCACCAGCAACAAACTCGGCTTGGGTTCCGCTCAGAGCCGTCAAGCTTGGCTCGGCAAGGACTTTTGCTACACCGTTTTGACGCGCAACGTCTAACGCGAAGGTAAACAGTGTATTACTGTCGATAAAGGAACCGAGGAAACCAAAATCATCCACTGCAGGCACATTTAGAATTGGCCCAATATTGTCGATGCCACCACCAGCGGTAGTTGCCCCCCAAGTGAAGTCTCCGCTTTTCTGGAAGAAGTGGAAGTTGGAATCAAAACGACGTACTAACGTGCGCTGCACTTCGGCAACCGTGACTTCTAGAGTAACCTGTTGCGCTCCACCAATGTTCAAGAGGTTAATGACCATGCTGTCGTCTCTTGAATCGTCTTCCCCTTCATCCGCAGCATCGCCTGCGGCAAAGGTTTCAGCAATCTTAACCGCGGTATCCATGTTTTGCTGAGTACTGACCAAACCTCTTAACACGACTTTTTCTTGGGCGCTGTGCACCTCAATACTTTCATCTGGTAAGAATTGATAAAGTTTGGATTTTAGGGTGTTTAAGTCGTGAGTGACTTCAACGTTAAACTGCTCAATTAAGCGGCCTCGACTGTCCCAAACAGACACATTGGTTGTTCCAAGCTTTTTGCCCACTAAGAACAACTCATTAGAACGCAGCACAATAATATCCAGAACTTCCGGATCCCCTAACGTCACTTTTTTCGCTTTACCCGAAATAATCAATTGTGTTGATTGGTGGTGTGCAACGCTAACTAACTTCCCTGACTGCGCAGGCGCTGCATTTACAGACAAGCTGACAAAAAGTAACTGGCTAATGAGTAATATTATTCTTTTCATAAGTCACCTAATTACTGACTCGGACATTCGATGCCTGAGATCCCTTAATAATGGTCACACTAGGTCGAGGTGTATATTTGCGTGCAACAGGTGGTTTATCGACTTCATGAGGGTTACGTAATGCAAGTTGAATCTTGCCCTTACTATTCTCCGATAAGAGTTTTTCCGCTTCTTTTGGTGTGACTTCTAACGTCACTGCTCGAACAATAACTGGCTTGTTATCGTTGGTTTTTGCGGTTTGGTCGACGGCCAGTACTTTAATATTTTTGAGCACGGTTTTAGTCGAAGCACTTTTCCCCTTACCCGAGCTGATGGTATTGAGGATATCAACCTTGTTACCCGGAAGTAGGAAACCAGCCACACCAATAACGTCGTTAACACGAATGGTAATCGCACGTTTGTTTTCAGGGATCAGGGCTGCTAATGTCGCCCCTTCACCAGGTAATGCAAGTCGGTTTGGGTTCACCATTTCACCGGAATAGATGGTGTTGGCAACAATGCGCCCCAACGCTTGCTCAGAGACTTTTAAGGTGTCTTCTTCAATCCATTCCACTTCCATTAACTTGGTCGTGAGGTGTTTTTCTTCTAAAACCGTTCCTGGCTCCAGCTCCATAGCGGCCACTAATACTGGGTGCCTTTCTATCTCTTCAAGCTCTACTGTTGGTTGGTTTTGCCCATCAATCCACTGCTTTGCAATCAAAACAGCCGCAAGACCAAACACAATGGAGAGCAGTAATAGCATGACAACTTGCGTCTTACTCATAACGAAATCTCCCTATTCATCCACTGTAAAATACAGAGCCCAAGCACGGGTTAGTGTGTCTGCAGAAACAAGCTTCTTTTTGTCTTCAAACACTAAAATATCGCGGCTTATCCCTAGCAAATCTTTTGGCAAACATGGAAAGAAAGGGACGTTGTTGTCGCGGTGCAATTGATGCAACTGGTCGAAAAAATCTGGGGCAAGCGCCATTTTTAAGTCGCCAGACAAACTCAACCATAGCGCCTTGTAGTCCTCAGGGCTCAAAGGGCTAAACTCGATTTTGTATCCTAGACGGCGCAGAAAGGCAGGATCGGCTAATTGGCTCGGGGCAAAGTTAGATGAGAACGCTAATGTCAACATGAATGGCACGGTTACCTGCTGACCATTAGGTAGAGCCAAATGGTCATAAAGGTATTCCATAGGAACAATCCAACGGTTTAGCAATGCATCGACGGGCATGGCCTGGCGCCCCAAGTCATCAATGACCAAAATGCCGTTGTTTGCCATCATTTGCAGAGGTGCATTCCAGACTCGGTTATGTTCACTGTGGTTGACTTCCAACATATCCATGGTTAGCTCACCACCAACCTGAATATTTGGGCGCTCACACAGAACCCAGCGTTTGTCATAGTGAGTTTCGAGCTTAACAAACACTTTAGAATGGGAGTTGTCCAACCGACGATGGTGCTGCTCAGAAAACACCTTGATGATGTTCCCATCAGCATAAACGGCATAGGGAATGAACACAGACGTGCTCATTGCGTTGAGTACTCTTGCCGCAACGTAACTTTTCCCCGTACCGGCATGGCCGTAGAGTAACATTGCTCGGCCAGAGTTAATGGCAGGCCCTAAAATAGGAATCAAGCGCTCAGAGCCAAAAACGTCAGTAAGAGCCCGTTCAACATCCACACGAGTGATAGGATGCTTACGAAGATCTTGCCCTTCCACCACTTCCCAGTACTCTTCCAAAGAAACTGGAATTGGGCCAACATAAGCATCTTTACGAAACGCAATATCGGCTTCCGCTAAACCAAGCTCTGTCAGACTGTACCGAACGTTTGTGTAAGAGTTAGACAATTTATCTGCTGTCGGCTGATACACTTCAACCCAACTGCGTTTTCTCAGTTGCGCTAAAGCTAAATCAACGATCGTAGAAACAACGCCCAACCGTTGAGTCAACTCGACCAGATCGATTTTAGGAAAAGCAGAAAGATGTTTGAGTACCAAATTTTCGACAACCGAAGCCGGTATGCCGAGCCCTTCTACGTTTGGTGGTACTTTAGGCGGCGTTATTTGTGGCACGAGTTTATCCCAATACACAGACCCCATGACAATTCCCCTCTGTCGTTGCCTAGTCAACCGATGTCTAACGCCAAGTTATTTATTTTTATTGGATTTAGTTTAAGTAAGAAAAGTAAGCTAATCCGATAACGATCACGGGAGCAAAAGGAATAACTAATGGTTTTGATGCTTTTAACCCGGGCGTTACTTTTTCCAAGCAATAGCCTTTGACTTGGTCGGATAGATTGATAGTAGAAGACGCAATATGGAGAGCGAGATAAAAAAGGCTCACTACTCCACCAGCCATCACAATGCCTAATGACGCTTCTCCTAAGTTGCTCAGCCCTATCCAAGCCCCCAATACGGCGAGTAACTTAACATCTCCCCCAGCCATCACTTTGGATAAGTACAAGACAAAGCAGACTGCAAACGCAACAAGCCCACCATACAAATGATCTAGACCATTCGAATTAGGAACGAGTACTACGCTTGCAGCGACTACTGCTAATAAAAGCAATACTGCTTTGTTCGGGATCTTATGCTTTTGTGCGTCAGATACCCCTATGGCGAACAGTAATGACCAAATGACGATCTCTAATGTCATTACGAATTGCTGATTCTGGAAGCAACAGATGTAAATTTACTTGATAAAGTGTCCCAGAAGCCTGAGGTCAAGAATGCTGTAACGATAAGTGCCGCACCTAAGATGTATTCTAGAAGCGTTAGACCTTCTTCGTCTTCCATGAAGTCATTGATTAGTTTGCGAAAGTTTTCCATAAGATTTCCCCTCTTTAACAGTCTCGCTTGTTGATGATTCGACGCGTGGGTGTGTCTGAATCATGACTAAACCTTAGTCATCGAGAATATTGGGGGTTAGGACTTTTTTGCCAAACACTAGCACTTTCTTGCTAGATCTGCTGGCAAAGCACGAATGTAGCACTTTTGAGACACCTCTTTGGGTGATATGTGACACATCTCACACTTGCAGACTTTCTATATAAGCCTAAGCTTAATAAACGAAAGGTTTAGTTTTTGCTCGCAAGGATGCGGGACAGTTGAAGCCTTCTACGAACACCCTTCGGCAAAGTTCACTATAAATGGAAATAATATGACAGAACTTATCAAAGCCTACTGGATCGGACAAAGCCCACAAGCTCTTAATCACGATTTTCGTTCAGAGCTGGAAAAGTCCTTTACTCTCATTAAGAGCGAAGGAGATGTCTCTGTGCTAAGCGACAAAGAGTTCACTCACTTCTTTTACTGCCCAACATCGGAGCATCAATGTTTA
Organism: Vibrio sp. M260121; assembly: GCF_036533715.1. Classification (NCBI taxonomy): domain Bacteria; kingdom Pseudomonadati; phylum Pseudomonadota; class Gammaproteobacteria; order Vibrionales; family Vibrionaceae; genus Vibrio; species Vibrio sp. M260121. The sequence continues at coordinate 44,146 of NZ_JATABF010000012.1, forward strand.
CAAAAGAGTTTGTTGACCCTTTGTGAGAACCTAGATAAAAAGCTCATCGTGATTCATGACGGAGAAGACCATAACAGTCTCCCCCCGAAGCATATTGTCGCCGAATATTGCAAAACAAACGCATGTTCACCGAACGAGTGGATATCACAAGTAAAACTCAAGTACTTCTCATCTACGGCACTCGGTGAGCAATGTTTGTCATCCGACACCATGCTATCAAAAAGCGGCAAATCAAACTTCGTTGATGTGGTTCATTACATTGCAAATAATGTCCATAAAGACTTAAGAGAAGAGGAAGCTGCGGCACTTTGCCACTACTCTCCGAACTATTTTTCTAAGCTTTTTCGTAGAAAAGTTGGTATGTGTTTTCGTGATTACGTCACAGAAAAGCGTATTTCTCTCGCGAAGAAGATGCTACTCGAAGAGGACTCGATGAAGATCGCCTATATCGCTTATCAATGTGGCTACCGAGACGTTTCATATTTTTCTCGTATCTTTAAAAAGAAAACTGGATTCTCCCCTGCGACCTATCGGCAACAATTTTAAGTAATGATAACTACGGCGACTTTATCCCCTCTAACGCTACCTTTCCCACAGAATTCATTAAAATCCATTCCCGTATAATGATTTAATATGCTAAAGTTAACAATGTTTTAACAACTATAAATACAAACGAGAGAAGACATGGAGTCATCTACAATGAATCAGCCTAACCTAGAACATACCGCTGGTTGCGCTCTCCCGCCGCCGAATGAAATGATCCTTAAATGGGCAGAGGAACGCCCAAATGAGGTTTACTTAAAGCAAATCATTAACCGACAATTTGTTGAATTTACTTACGCTGACGTTGCCGATAAGGCGCTTAAACTGGTTACAGCCCTACGTAACTTGGGTGTACAGCCCGGTGAAAAAGTCGCATTAGTATCGAAAAACTGCGCAGAGTGGTTCATCTGCGATTTAGCCATGATGCTTGGCGATTACGTGAGTGTGCCAATTTTCCCAACAGCCGGTGCAGACACCATTGAGTACTGCGTTACCCACAGTGAAAGTAAAGCTCTGATCGGCGGTAAGCTAGATGATCCTACTGCCACTCAGCAAGTAGTCGATTCAATGCCAGATTTAATTAGCATTGCACTTCCTTACGATACGGCGCCGAAATGCCAATATCAGTTTAACGAGATTATTGCAGACGTTGAGCCAAGCGCAGAGCGTCCGCAACACCATGATGACAAGCTAATGTCTCTCGTTTACACCTCAGGTACGTCAGGCCTGCCAAAAGGGGCAATGCTGACGTACGGTGCGTTCAGCTGGTCCGTTCAGCAACTGATCAATCATATTGGTATCCAAGAAAACGACCGATTGTTCTCTTATTTACCACTCGCTCATATCACAGAGCGCGTATACATCTTTGGTTCATCGATTATGGGTGGTGTAACCACAGCATTCCCTGAGTCACTCGATACCTTCATTGAAGATGTCAAAATGCATCGCCCGACACTCTTCATCTCTGTACCTCGACTATGGACATTGTTCCAACAACGTATTCAAGACAAGCTTCCACAGAAAAAGCTCAACATTCTGTTGAAGATCCCATTCGTTAATTCATTGATTAAGAAGAAATTGGCGGATGGTCTCGGCTTAGATCAAGCCCGCGTCCTTGGTTGTGGTTCTGCCCCAGTGTCGCCAGCACTACTTGAGTGGTACCGCAGTGTTGGTCTAAACATCACTGAAGCTTGGGGGATGACAGAGTCTTTCGCCTACAGCACACTAAACTACCCATTCCGCGCCGATAAGATTGGCTCTGTGGGCAATGCCGGACCAGGTATTGAACTTAAGATCGCTGACGATGATGAGATCATGGTTCGCGGCAAAGGGCTGTTCTCTGGCTACTACAAAAATGACATCGCGACACAAGAGTCGTTTGACTCAGAAGGATGGCTTCATACTGGTGACATTGGCTCAATTGATGCGGATGGTTACCTCACCATTCAAGGTCGTAAAAAAGACACCTTCAAGACTGCCAAAGGTAAGTTTGTTGCTCCTGTGCCTATCGAGAAGAAGCTGTTTGAGTACAGTCGAGTCGAAATGATGTGTTTGATCGGCTTAGGCTTACCTGGACCAATATTATTGGTTGTGCCACATGACTTCCCGAACTTTGATAAGGAACGTTACGCCCGCACAACACGTAAGGTTGTCGCTCGCATGAACCAAGAACTTGAATCGCATGAGCAAATTAAAGGGGTGTTGATGATCCAAGACCCTTGGAGTATCGAAAACGGCATTCTGACTCCTACCTTGAAGATCAAACGCCACGTTCTTGAGCAGAAATATCATGAAATCGGACACAACTGGCCAAAAGGCGAACTGGTTGTATGGGAAGAAGATTTATAATCTCTTACTCACACTCCGAGAACCAACAATTCAAACGCTCCCATAAAGGGAGCGTTTTTCATTCCCACGTTAATCAATCCCGCCAAAACGGTTTCTGAATTTCCTTTTGGACTTCAGTTTCGTTGTAACCGATATCATCCAAAAGGTGGCGAGGTAATTCAGACAAATGACGTCGTGTACGGTAGTTCTTTCTCCATACGGCTAATTTAGAAAAGATATACTGAACTAAACTCTTGCTTGGCTTAGACGCTAGCTGGCCACAGGTTTGCGTTGCGTTGTTCATATATCCTCCTCGATTTATTCACATTGACCACTTAATAATCAGTGACTACCCTGCTATTCTCAAACGATAGAATCTGACACTGAGTTAAGGAAAACTAATGTGAAAGAACGTATGCCTCCGTTACAAGGGCTGTACTACTTCTACATCGCGGCAAAGGAAGGCAGTTTTAAAGCCGCTGCCAAATACTTATTTGTCACACCAGCAGCGATTAGTCAGCAGATACGTCAATTGGAAGAGTTTCTCAGTACCGACTTATTTGTCCGCCAACATCGAAAGATACTCCTTACCGCAGAGGGGGATTTACTGTTTGCCCAAGCAGAGCGAGGGTTCAACCACCTTCAGCAAGGTGTACGGTTGATTAATCAAGATCCCAACCCGAATCACCTCTCCATCTCCACGCTGCCCTCTTTTGCACACCATTGGTTAGTACCAAGAATCACCGCTTTTCGGCAGCGTCACCCGGATATATCTTTACTGATGGAACCAACCAACGAGTTGGTGTCATTTCAAGACAGTCAGATAGACCTTTGCGTTCGCTATGGTCATGGATACTACCCGAATCTCGAATCACAATGGCTGATGGATGAAGTCTTCTACCCTGCCTGCCATCCCATCTACCAAAAAGAGCATGGTATCTACAGCGTCCAAGATTTAAATAAAGCAGAGTTGATCGAAGATTTATGGCCGGACTTAGACTGGAACATGTGGCTCAACACATTAGGTCATAAAGCGGCAAAACCAACGCTCAAGTACAGTGGCTCGCATTTGGTTTTAGAAGGTGCTCTTTCGTTGCAAGGCGTAGCGTTGGTCAAGCACAGCTTGGCTTATCGATACATCCAAGAAGGAAAACTGGTAAGAATTGGTGACATAGGCATTCAGCCTAAGTATGCCTATTACCTTTGCGCGCCGACAGGATATTTGAAGCGTCAAAAAACACAGTTATTTAGTCAATGGATAAAAGAAGAGATTGCTGAATTTGAACGCAGTACCGTTCGAGACTTTGAAACGATTCAATTAAAAGAAGAATGAAGTAAGCAATAAATTTTGGAAAACATCAGCTCCGTTCAGATAGACAAGTAAACAGATGCTAGATAGTAAAAAGCCCCGCACTAGGCGGGGCTTTGATGTCTTACAGAGTTAACTTAAGAATTACTTCTTAGCGTTACGCTCTTTAACGTCAGCAATTACTTGCTCAGCAACGTTGTTTGGACATGGCGAGTAGTGTGAGAACTCCATAGAGAACTGACCGCGGCCAGAAGTCATAGTACGTAGAGTACCGATGTAACCGAACATTTCTGATAGAGGTACATCACCCTTGATACGTACGCCAGTAGTACCAGCTTGTTGGTCTTTGATCATACCACGACGACGGTTAAGGTCACCGATTACGTCACCAACGTGATCTTCTGGAGTGAACACGTCAACTTTCATGATTGGCTCAAGAAGTTGCGCGCCAGCTTTAGGCATAGACTGACGGAATGCGCCTTTAGCAGCGATTTCGTAAGCGATAGCTGAAGAGTCAACTGCGTGGAAGCCACCGTCGAATAGTTCAACTTCTACGTCTAGAGTTGGGAAGCCAGCTAGAACACCGTGTTCCATCATGCTAGCGAAGCCTTTCTCTACTGCAGGCCAGAATTCTTTAGGTACGTTACCACCAACAACTGTTGATTTGAACGTGAAGCCTGAGTTTGGCTCACCTGGTTTGATGCGGTAGTCGATCTTACCGAACTGACCAGAACCACCAGACTGCTTCTTGTGCGTGTAGCTATCTTCAACTGCTTGAGTGATAGTTTCACGGTAAGCTACCTGTGGAGCACCTACTTCTAGCTCAACGCCGTAAGTACGCTTAAGGATGTCTACCTTGATGTCTAGGTGAAGTTCACCCATACCTTTCAGGATAGTTTCACCTGAATCTTCATCAGTCTCAACTTGGAATGATGGATCTTCTGCAACCATTTTACCGATCGCGATACCCATCTTCTCGCTGCCGCCTTTATCTTTAGGCTTAACTGCGATAGAGATTACTGGATCTGGGAAGATCATTGGTTCTAGAGTACATTCGTGCTTAGGATCACATAGAGTGTGACCAGTTTGAACGTTCTTCATACCAACTACAGCGATGATGTCACCAGCTTGTGCTGAATCGATTTCGTTACGCTCGTCTGCGTGCATCTCAACCATACGGCCGATACGCTCAGTTTTACCAGTTGCAGAGTTAAGGATTGTGTCACCCTTCTTCATGCGGCCTGAGTAAACGCGGATAAACGTTAGAGCACCGAAACGGTCGTCCATGATCTTGAACGCAAGCGCTTTTAGTGGCTCGTCTGCAGATACTTTTGCAACTTCGCCAGTTGGTTCGCCAGTCTCTGGGTTAGTTAGAGGCTGAGGATCAACTTCTGTTGGTGATGGTAGGTAATCTACTACCGCGTCAAGAATAAGTTGGATACCTTTGTTCTTGTACGCTGAACCACAGTAAGTTGGGAAGAATGCTAGGTCACGTGTACCTTTACGGATACAACGTTTGATGTCTTCTAGAGATGGCTCTTCGCCTTCTTCTAGGTAAGCCATCATTAGATCTTCGTCTTGCTCTAGAGCAGTTTCGATTAGCATTTCACGGTATTCAGCCGCTTTCTCAACTAGATCAGCAGGGATGTCTTGAACTTCGTAGTTCTCTGGCTGGCCAGACTCGTCCCATACGTAAGCTTGTTGGCTTAGTACGTCAACAACACCTACGAAATCTTCTTCGATACCGATAGGTAGAGTCATTACTAGTGGAGTAGCACCTAGAACGTTTTGTACTTGGTCAACAACTTTGTAGAAGTCAGCGCCCATACGGTCTAGTTTGTTAACGAAGATCAGACGAGATACGTGTGATTCGTCAGCGTAACGCCAGTTAGTTTCTGACTGAGGCTCAACACCACCAGAACCACAGAATACACCGATACCACCGTCAAGTACTTTTAGAGAACGGTAAACTTCGATAGTGAAGTCAACGTGTCCAGGAGTATCGATGATGTTTAGACGGTGATCGTTCCAGAAACAAGTTGTTGCTGCAGACTGGATTGTGATACCACGCTCAGCTTCCTGCTCCATGAAGTCAGTAGTAGTTGAACCGTCGTGAGTGTCACCGATCTTATGGATCTTACCAGTTAGCTTTAGGATACGCTCTGTAGAGGTAGTTTTACCCGCGTCTACGTGAGCAAAAATACCAATGTTTCTGTATTTTGATAAATCAGTCATTGTCTTACTCTGTTAATAAGGTATAAAGTGCGCGCAGAGTATATCACATTCTGTCAATACTGATACCCTTGCGTGCGGATGGAAGAAAAAAAATTTTAACGTCGATTTTCCGTCCTCAAATAATAGTCAAACTTCGCAATATGTGTGCTTAATTCGACAATAATGAGGACAGATTCAACATTATTGTTACCCCTAGAATTGGGGCACAAAATGGCGTTTACAACTCATCAAATGCTTCAATCGCTTCTGATAATTTTTTCACGCCGTGGATTTGCATACCAGGAATGCCACCTTTAGGCATATTTGCCGCAGGGACGATTGCTTTCTTAAAGCCATGCTTGAATGCTTCATTTAAGCGTTCTTGTCCGCTTGGTACAGGGCGAATCTCACCCGCCAAGCCAACCTCACCAAATACGACCACATCTTTCGGTAATGGGCGATCACGGAAGCTCGACAAAAGCGCCATAACTAACGCAAGGTCAGCACTGGTTTCTGTCACTTTTACGCCACCGACGACATTCACAAATACGTCTTGGTCAGCCATTTGAAGGCCACCGTGCTTGTGCAGGACAGCGAGTAATAAAGAGAGGCGGTTTTGTTCTAAGCCAACGGCAACACGACGAGGGTTGGCCAGTTGCGAATAATCCACCAGCGCTTGAATCTCTACTAATAGAGGGCGCGTGCCTTCCCATACCACCATAACAGAAGAACCCGAAGTTTCTTCTTCACCGCGAGAAAGGAAGATTGCCGATGGGTTGTTGACCTCTTTCAGTCCCTGCCCCGTCATAGCAAATACACCTAACTCATTCACTGCACCGAAACGGTTTTTATGACTGCGAAGTGTACGGAAGCGACTATCGGTGCCACCATCAAGCAGCACAGAACAGTCAATAATATGCTCAAGCACTTTCGGACCTGCAAGGGTACCATCTTTTGTTACGTGACCAACAATAAAGACGGCAACATTGTTTTGCTTTGCGTAGCGCGTCAAAGCGGTCGCTGATTCACGCACCTGCGCCACACTACCCGGAGAAGACTGAACATCCGAGACGTGCATTACCTGAATCGAGTCGATAACCATAATTCGAGGCTGCTCTTTCTCTGCGATTTGGCAGATTTTATCGACATTGGTCTCCGACAACATCTTTAGGTGCTCTTTTGGTAAACCAAGACGAGAAGCACGCATCGCGACCTGCTGAAGGGATTCTTCACCCGTTACATAAAGCGTTGGCATTTGCGCTGAGAGTAAACACATGGTTTGCAATAGCAAGGTCGACTTACCTGCACCTGGGTTACCACCGATCAGAATGGCAGCACCAGGCACCACGCCGCCACCAAGCACGCGGTCTAGTTCTTTAAAGCCACTGGTGAATCGCGGCACTTCTTGCAGATCAATCTCGGAAAGCGTCTGAACTTTTGATTCCGTCGCTGAGCCTGCATAACCAGATAAGCGCTCGTTGCGCGCGACAGTTGGCGATGCCGCTATGCGAACTTCGGTAATCGTATTCCATGCACCACACGCATTACACTGCCCCTGCCAACGTGGGAAATCCGCGCCACAATCATTACAAACATACGCTCGTTTTGCTTTCGCCATGATGCCTCGATTTTTTCAACAAATGTGACCAAACACAGCCATGTCTGACCTTATCGGACATGAACTCTTGATATACTCAAGTTTTGCTTTGCTTAGCCGATATAATTCGAATAACGACATACTTTAACAGAAATAATGCAGCAATCTGAAATTCTCTCGCTCGCAGAACGACTCATCCCTGTTTATGGCACTGATGACTTTGACTTTGTCCTTGGTCAACTGACCGAGGGTGAACCGCCGTCAGCCAAAATCCTAGTTAAGATGGAACTCAACCGTGTCATGGCACCTTGTAAAAAGAGCATTGATTTACGAGGCCGAGTGAAAGGTGAATGTCGTGAATACCTATTAGATGGCATCCCGCATTGGTTGGATGATGTTGCTTTTAATGCTTACCACAAGAACCTAAAAAAGTTTGGCGCTTATACCGAAGGTATGTGGGAAGCCTTGGTCAACACGCGCAATAACTTTCGCGTGATGAGTAAAAACAATGGTAAAAGTGAAGAACAATCACTGACCGATCCGAAAAGCCCATTTCTGGCAGAACCAGTCCATCTTGGTTATGATCTAAAACGCCAAGAAAAACGCTTAAAAGTACAATCTCAAGTCGAAATCATCCGCCCTAAAGGGCAAGTGATTCACGGTTTGAGTATCGATCTTTCCAGCTCTGGCGCGAAATTCAAGGTCCCAAGCGCTTTCAAATACAGCTTGGGCGAAGTCATTCAAGTTACCTTTACCGAGTTTGCCAGCAAATCTCAGGTTGCCGGCGTTGAAAAACCAATCACTTATCGTGTGCTCGCAGTGGATGATTGCTACGAGAACGATGCTGTTCGTTATCTAAGAACCATTCGCTTGACCGAGACCAATGTCGTTGCTCGCTTGATTGATGAAGCTCTCAACAGCGCTGCAAAACGTGCTCGTCATGATAACCAAGATAAAATCATTCGCGCTCGCACGCGTGGTTACGAACATATCGCCCTGAAGCACACCAGTAACCTGCCGCTGTTTTTCGAGGGCAGTGAACTCAAACTGGCAATGCTAACGCCAAACAACCAAAAGCTTTGGCAATACTGGCATGATGAACGCAACCAACAAGTTTTTGGTTCGCTATTCAATCCAAAGAGAATGGCTTCCCTGATTGCTCCCGGCGTGAAAGGCGCAACCAACGTGTTGTATTCCTTCACTCATGAGCATGAGAGCAAAACCTACTTCTATTCAATGCTGCGCCCAGAGGCAACCAGAGAACAACGTCAATTGTTCTGGCACCTAGGAGCAAAACGAGCAAGTTGGCGTGCTTTCCGAATCTCGATTTTCGAACTGTCTCAACAAGAAAAAGAAGACCTTGCTGCGTTTTCTTCTGAGTTGGCCGAAAGCTCGCAAAAGCTGACACATGTGGGCATCTTGCAAGAAATTGCAGATGAGAAGTCAGGCCAAGATTACTTGCTGACCGAAAAGCCTCGTGTTCCTGCAAACACCTTGAATGAGTTTAGGCAACCAAGAAAAATCCTTGGTAATCCAAAAGGGATTTACTTCGATGCCCAGTCTCGCCGTAAAGAACCACGCTACCGTTTTAAAACCCCTTTGGTTCTAGATACTGGCAACGCTAAAGCTGCTGGCTTTACCGCGGATATTTCTAAGCGAGGTTTGGGCCTCAGATTGGATGAGCCTACCGCACTGCGCTCAGGAGAAGAGGTACGGATAAACTTTAGAGAGTTACAGCTTTACGATAAGAAGTTGCCACTTTCAGAGGTGCCTTACCGTGTCATTCGCGTTAGCCCTGATGGTCGAAGTGTCCAACTGGTGATTGATGAACAAAGCAAGACCATGAAAGTGATCGCTTTCTTCAACAGCATTATTGAGCACAACCAAGACAAGCTGATCCCGCAGAAAGAGATGCTGCCAAGCAATGCGCTATTAGAAAGACTGCACAGTGTGTTGCTGTCACGAACGCTAAGCACGCCAATCTTTATCAGCAAAAGTGCCGCCTCTTCAGTGAAGACCCCCGTAATTGGGGTGAACTTACCGTTAGCAAAACATATCGAGTTGTATGCTCGCCTGGGTCACAATCAGCAGTATTCGTTAGAGCCCCTTTTTAAAGGACGCTCAAACACATTAATTGCCGACCCAATAAAGCGTATTGATGGAGCACAGGCTCGACACCAAGACATTTATATCAGCGTAAGTAAAGTCGGCAATAAGATCACCGCTATTGAATCGAAAATGCAACAAGACTTCACCAGCGTCAAAGAGCGTATTCAGTTCATTAAGAAAGCGCGCATGATGGGCGAGTTTTACGCGACACGCATTTCAACGGCGCCGATCTTCGATCCGATGACATCATTGCTACGCCAAGACTTGAGCGACTTAACCCAATTTGGTGTTCATCAGGCGAGTAAGTTAGAAAAAGAGCTGACCGCCCTAGTTGGTTACAGCGAATTTGAAGACATTACCGAAGAAGTGATTGTTCGCTTAGAGCTAACGGAATAACAAAACACCGCCGAGATGGCGGTGTTTTTCTATGTTAATTTGGAAGAAGCTCCAGCTAAGGTTTCGCTTTCCAGCTGATTTTCTGCTGCTTAACCAAAACGCCAGAAAGGATACACAGCACACCACCTAGACCTGCAAATCGAACAGCGGTTTGCGCTTGCTCTTCAACTTTAGGTTTAGCGTGATAAGCCACACCTAGCCCTGCCGCAGCCATCATCACCAAATCGTTCGCACCATCCCCCACGGCAACGGTATTGTGTTGTTCGATTTCGTACTCTTCCGCAAGCTCAACTAAGATATCCGCTTTTGTCTGAGCTGATACAACCTCACCCAGTACTTCACCGGTCAGCTTGCCATCCACGATTTCCAGTTGGTTAGACTGCGCAAAGTCCAATCCAACTTTGTCTTTGATGAAATCAGAGAAGTAAGTAAACCCCCCCGAGGCAATGGCAGTCTTCCAGCCAAGCGCTTTAAACGTTGCAATCAGCGCTTCGAAATCCGGCATAAATGGTAGTTGGCCACGTACCTGTTCAAGAATGGCTTCATCGGCACCTTTTAGCTTACCGACACGTTGACGTAAGCTTTGTTCGAAATCCAACTCACCTTGCATGGCGCGCTCAGTCACTTCTGCCACTTCTTCGCCGACACCTGCCAATTTGGCGATTTCGTCAATACATTCGATTTGAATCGCGGTTGAGTCCATATCGAACACGACCAAACCCGGCGCAGAAAGATCTGGCACTTCTTGCAGAGAGGCGTAATCCAGATTTAAGCCTTTCAGAATGGTTTCATGCTCTGGTGTAAGGTTGCCCGCCATGAGAGCCACTTCATATTGACCAACTTTCCAAGTGTCTAAAATCGGGTTGTAAAAGCCAGTAAAGAAGTCGATGTCTTCGAAGTTGCGGGGCTCAAGATGTTCACCAAACACAATCCAATTCGCCTTGGCTTTATCGAGCTGTGTCGCGAAGCGAGTTTCGGGTAGTCGTTTTAAAAGAGTCGTATGCCTTCTGATAGGCAAGCTTTTTGACGCGTCCATGTATATAATCCCTTGTGACTTTGCTAAAACGTTACCTTAACAAGCTAAAAAGGCAAGTCTTTGTTTTGATTTGAATGGACGAGTAAAGAGCATGAGTGAATCCTTGTTCTCAGTAAGGAATGCCCTAAGAATTCTGGCTCTGATCCTGTTATGTGTGATGCTTTTTGTCACCATCAAAAACAGTGTCGTGATCAGTAAGGGTAATGAGAAAATACAAGCACAACAGCTTGAAACCCTGACCAAAGTTTTGATTTCGCAGGCGTCCTTATCAGCCGGCGAGATGATCATCAATAAAGACCAAGAACGTCTACTCAAGCTCACTAACCAGCTTGCTCAAGACCGCTTGGTATTTGATGCAACCATTTATGATGCACAAGGTGTGCGTTTGGCATCGAGTGAAGAAGCATTGTCAGTACGTGAGGTGTTGGGATTAGATACCCCACTCGCGACCGCATCGATTGGCCGCCAACAGCTCGTAGAGCCAGTGTTGTCGGATGGCGCAGTGATTGGCTTTGTGCGAGTGACATTTGAAACCGGTCGAGTCACCGCCATTTCTGATCACCATTACCGCAAGAGTGATCGCTACATGTACATGATGGTGCTAATGAGCTTTGTGTGTGGCATGTTGTTCATCATGATCTTGCGCAGACAGCCGATCCGCCGCAAGAAAGCAGAAAACCTGTTGCTAACCAAATAATCCAAGAAGCGAATTTAGAAAATAAAACAGCCCGCATGATGCGGGCTGTTTTTTAATGCTGATAAGCAGAAGAGTAGATGGCTCTCACCTTATTCTTCATCACCTAGCAATACTGAATCTAGAGCGATCAACATCATGTCGTTGAACGTAGTTTGACGCTCGTCAGATGTCGTTTGCTCACCAGTTTTGATGTGGTCAGAAACAGTACAGATAGTTAGCGCTTTTGCGCCGTACTCTGCTGCAACACCGTAGATACCAGCCGCTTCCATTTCAACACCAACAATGCCGTACTTGTCCATTACGTCGAACATTTCTGGATCAGGCGTGTAGAACAGTTCCGCTGAGAATAGGTTACCTACTTTCACATCAACGCCGCGAGCTTTTGCTGCTTCTTCTGCTGCGCGAACCATTTTGTAGTCAGCGATAGCCGCAAAGTCATGACCTTTGAAGCGGATACGGTTCACTTTAGAATCAGTACAAGCACCCATGCCGATAACAACATCACGTACTTTGATGTCTTCGTTCACAGCGCCACAGCTACCTACACGGATCACTTTCTTCACGCCGAAGTCTTTGATCAGTTCAGTCACGTAGATTGAACAAGATGGGATACCCATACCGTGGCCCATTACCGAGATCTTGCGACCTTTGTAAGTACCTGTGTAACCAAACATATTACGGACGTCACACACTTGAACTACATCTTCAAGAAAAGTTTCTGCGATGTATTTTGCACGTAGCGGATCACCCGGCATTAGAACGACGTCTGCGAAAGCACCCATTTCTGCGTTGATATGTGGAGTTGCCATGTTTCTTTTCCTTAACCTGTCTCTAGCGATCCGCGCTGCTGTTGGCGGTTTTGGCTAGAATATTCTCATTTCCGACAAGCAACATTTTCATGCTGCAAACATAAAACTAGGAGCAATATAGCTCCTAGTTTTCAAAACCTAATTATAGAAAGTTCTTACCGTAATCCATTGGAGAAATACCGAAGTAAGTTGCCAATGTTTGACCGATATCTGCAAAGCTATCGCGACGGCCTAAAGAACCAGCTGGCACTTTCTTACCGTAAACAATCACAGGGATGTGCTCACGAGTGTGATCAGTACCTGGCCATGTTGGGTCACAGCCGTGGTCTGCCGTTAGGATAAGCACGTCGTCTTCTTCCATAATATCCAACACTTCATTGATGCGGCCATCAAAGTACTCAAGTGCAGCTGCGTAGCCCGCTACATCACGGCGGTGACCGTAAGCAGAGTCGAAGTCCACGAAGTTAGTAAATACGATTGTGTTATCACCCGCTTCTTTGATTTGCTCTAGCGTTGCTTCGAACAATGCAGGGATACCTGTCGCTTTCACTTTCTTAGTGATGCCGCAGTTTGCGTAGATATCAGCAATCTTACCGATAGAAACCACGTTGCCTTGCTTCTCTTCAACAAGTTTCTGTAGAACCGTTGCTGATGGTGGCTCAACAGAAAGGTCACGACGGTTACCAGTACGCTCAAATTGACCTTTACCAGCACCAACGAATGGACGCGCGATAACACGACCAATGTTGTAATCTTCTAGCTCTTCACGTGCGATTTGGCAAAGCTCTAGTAGACGGTCTAGACCGAAAGTCTCTTCGTGACATGCGATTTGGAATACAGAGTCAGCAGACGTGTAGAAGATTGGTTTGCCAGTCTTCATGTGCTCTTCACCAAGATCGTCAAGAACTTGAGTACCAGATGCGTGGCAGTTACCTAGGAAACCGTCAAGACCTGCACGCTCAAGAATGCGGTCAGTCAGCTCTTTCGGGAAGCTGTTTGCTTTGTCAGTGAAGTAACCCCAATCAAACAGAACAGGCACACCTGCGATTTCCCAGTGACCAGACGGAGTGTCTTTACCTGAAGAAAGCTCTGCAGCGTGACCGTATGCACCGATGATTTCAGCGTCTGCGTCTAGGCCAGGTGCGAAGCGACCTGTTGACTCTTTATGTGCCATTGCCAGACCAAGCTTAGATAGGTTTGGAAGACGAAGTGCGCCTTTACGCTGATCGTTATCCGCTAAGCCTTGCTCACACTGGTCAGCGATATGACCTAGTGTGTCTGAACCTACATCACCAAATTGCTCTGCATCTGCAGCTGCGCCGATGCCGAATGAGTCTAGTACTAAAATAAATGCTCTTTTCATTGCTCGTTCCTTAGGCCCACTCGGCTTCTTATTATGGTTGAGTAGGCCTTGTGTAATTACTTATTCGATTAAAGATCTTCTGCACGGATTTGGCGGTAAACCTCTGGCGTTGGCGTGTACTCACCACCTACAGTGATTGCACTACGAAGTGCTTTAGCGGCTTCTTCCCACTGCTCTTCAGTGCGAGCGTGGATAACCGCAAGAGGTTTATCGCCATCTGCTACTTCACCTAGACGGATGAAGTTATCGAAACCAACTGCGTAGTCGATTTCATCTGTCGCAACGCGACGACCGCCGCCCATTGAAACCACAGCCATGCCGATAGCACGAGTATCCATCGCAGATACAACGCCAGTTTCTGTTGCGTATACAGGTTTAATAATTTCTGCTTTTTCTAGGTAGTTGTCGTAGTTTTCTACGAAGTCCACAGGGCCACCTAGACCAGCAACCATCTTACCGAAGCACTCAGCCGCTTTACCGTTATCTAATGCTTCCATTAGTTTCGCACGCGCGTCTTCTGTGTTCTCAGCCAGTTTGCCAAGTACTAACATTTCAGCACATGAAGCCATGGTTACTTCAAGTAGACGAGGGTTACGGTATTCACCTGTTAGGAAACGAACCGCTTCGCGCACTTCCACTGCGTTACCCGCAGAAGATGCCAATACTTGGTTCATGTCCGTTAGGATAGCGGTTGTCTTAGTGCCTGCACCGTTTGCTACCGCAACGATTGATTTTGCTAGTTCTTCAGACGCTTCGTAAGTTGGCATGAATGCGCCAGAACCTACTTTTACGTCCATCACTAGAGATTCAAGACCTGCAGCAAGCTTCTTCGATAAAATCGACGCCGTGATCAGTGAAATGTTATCTACTGTCGCTGTGATATCACGAGTCGCGTAAACGCGCTTATCCGCTGGCGCTAGGTCACCAGTTTGACCGATGATCGCTACACCTGCGTCTTTGGTTACTTGACCAAATACGTCGTTTGTCGGAGTGATGTTGTAGCCCGGAATAGACTCAAGCTTATCCAGCGTACCACCAGTGTGGCCAAGACCACGACCAGAGATCATAGGTACGAAACCGCCACATGCTGCCACCATTGGGCCAAGCATTAGAGAAGTCACGTCACCCACACCACCAGTAGAGTGCTTATCGACAATTGGACCACCAAAGTTCATGTGGCTCCAATCGATAACCATACCTGAATCACGCATTGCACAGGTTAGTGCGATACGTTCTGGCATCGTCATTTCATTGAAGAAGATTGTCATAGCAAAAGCGGCGATCTGACCTTCAGATACACTGTTGTTTGCTACGCCTTGAATAAAGAAGTTGATTTCGTCGGCTGTTAGAACTTCGCCGTCACGTTTTTTACGGATAATTTCTTGTGGTAAATACATTAGTGCCTCCCCAAGCTCATTATGAGCCATGGAAAAAGTAGGATAGAAGAGGATTGGTAGCACCAAAGCTGGTGCTACCGTTCAGACGTATTGTTGGAATTAGTACGCTGCTGGATCAGCGACTTCGTCCGATACTTCTAATGTATTTAGTAGGTTTGTTAGCAGGCTAGACGCACCGAAACGGTAGTGACGAGCATCAACCCAGTTGTCACCTAGGATTTCGTCAGCCATTGCTAGGTATGCCGCTGCATCTTCAGCAGTACGCACACCACCTGCTGGTTTGAAACCAACAGTTTCTGCAACACCCATGTCACGAATAACTTCAAGCATCATGCGAGCGTATTCTGGTGTTGCGTTTACTGGCACTTTACCAGTTGAAGTTTTAATGAAGTCAGCACCTGCTTCGATACAGATTTGAGATGCTTTCTTGATTAGTGCTTCTTCTTTAAGTTCACCTGTTTCGATGATCACTTTAAGAAGAATGTCACCACAAGCTTCTTTACATTGCTTAACTAGTTCGAAGCCAACTTTCTCATCACCCGCCATTAGAGCGCGGTATGGGAAAACTACGTCTACTTCGTCTGCACCGTAAGCAACCGCCGCTTTTGTTTCAGCAACTGCGATTTCGATGTCGTCGTTACCGTGTGGGAAGTTCGTTACCGTTGCGATACGAACTTCTGGCGTACCTTGCTCACGAAGTGTCTTCTTAGCAATAGGAATAAAGCGAGGGTAAATACAGATTGCAGCTGTGTTGCCTACTGCTGATTTCGCGTCATGACATAGTGAGATCACTTTTGCATCAGTGTCATCATCATTTAGCGTAGTAAGGTCCATAAGTTTCAGTGCACGTAGCGCTGCTGCTTTTAAATCGCTCATTTCTATCTCCGATCAATATTCAAAAAATTCACTACTCAGCTTCACATCGCTTCTCTAACTATAATCAACAAGTAGAGACAGTGTGAGATTTTAGCTAAGCAGTCTATTAATGAACGGACTTGGTTCCCTGAAGACTCGGCATATACTGCGAAAAATCATATACCAATTGCTATCCTTGTCACCGCACAGTACCAGTTTGGCCTATGGCACAACAATCTATGATTGCGGTGTCTTTAATATCACATCAAACAATAAAACGCTTGTGAGATTTGATATTGCAGGGCAATTCATTTGCCCACCGAGTATGTAGTATTCACTCTGTGATTAAGTGGTCATCATAACCACGAATTCGTGATTACTACATTATAGAGTTTCACCGCAAAACTGTAGCACCAAATAGAGCGCAAACGGTTTGTATCTCAAAATTTCCCAGCCCCTATTCCACCGACTGCGTAAGCTACTCACGTAGACCTACGTGCGGTTAATTTTTTAGGCCCGAAAAACGAAAAATGCCCCGCAGCAATCTCTTGCTACAGGGCATGATTTAAAACGGCGTCTATATATTAAGAACCGATTCTAATTAAAGTGCTGCAAGGCTAAGGCAGAAGCCTGCAATAGTCGCTGCCATTAGGTTAGACAACGTACCAGCAAGAACTGCTTTAATACCCATGCGAGCGATATCTGAACGACGGTTTGGTGCAAGGCTACCTAGACCACCAAGTAGAATCGCGATAGAAGAAAGGTTCGCGAAACCACATAGTGCGAATGAGATGATAGCTGTAGTCTTCTCAGACATTACTTCACCAGTTGCCGCAACAACTTGAGCGCCTTCACCTAGGTAAGGTGTGAAGTTCAAGTATGCAACGAATTCGTTGATTACTAGTTTCTGACCGATGAATGAACCAGCAACAACTGCTTCGTCCCATGGAACACCGATTAGGAATGCTAGTGGAGAGAACGCGTAACCTAGGATTAGTTCTAGTGTTAGTTCAGGCATACCGAACCAACCACCGATGCCACCTAGCATACCGTTAACAAGAGCAATAAGACCTACGAACGCGATTAGCATTGCACCAACGTTTAGTGCAAGTTGTAGACCAGAAGCCGCACCGCCCGCTGCTGCGTCGATTACGTTAGCTGGTTTGTCGTCGCCACCGTCCATTGCTTCTTCGATGTCTTCGTGAGGCTGGTCAGTCTCTGGGTGAAGAATCTTAGCGAATAGTAGACCACCAGGTGCTGCCATGAATGACGCTGCTACTAGGTACTCTAGTGGAACACCCATTGAGGCGTAACCTGCTAGTACACCACCAGCTACAGATGCTAGACCACCACACATTACCGCGAATAGCTCAGATTGAGTCATTTTTGGTACGAATGGACGAACAACTAGAGGTGCTTCAGTTTGACCTACGAAAATGTTAGCAGCTGCAGACATTGATTCCGCACGAGAAGTGCCAAGCGCTTTTTGTAGTGCACCACCAAGAATCTTGATAACCCACTGCATTACGCCAATGTAGTAAAGAACTGAAATCAGTGCAGAGAAGAAGATCAGTGTAGGAAGAACGCGGAATGCGAAGATGAAGCCGCCGCCGCCGAATACTTCGAACATCTTGTCAGAAACAAGACCACCGAATAGGAAAGATGAACCATCGTTACCGTAGTTGATAACGTTAGAAACACCAGTAGAGAAACCGTTTAGTAGATCACGGCCCCAAGGTACGTAAAGAACAAATGCACCAAGGATGAATTGGATAGCAAATGCGCCACCCACAGTTCTAAAGTTGATAGCTTTGCGGTTAGATGAGAATGCAAATGCAATAGCAAGAAGCACTACCATACCGACTAGGCTCATAAACAGGCTCATAGTTTATGACTTCCTTATAAGTTATTTATTGGCGTGTTACAAAATGGAGCTATAAAGCGGGGGCAATTATACTCATGCAGAATCAATTAAAGTAATGCCACCCTCACACTTTCTTATAAGATTCATCATTGATTCACTCCCGTTTGTGAGTTATCTCACAATAAGCAGGAAAACGTTTTCGCTTTTAAACACCATCTTTAGATTTTATTCACATATAAAGAAGGCCGAATTGCTATTTTCCCATAGCTGAGAGGCAATCGATTGCTTACTTTCTGTGCGCAACAGAGCCAGCTCATTCAATACATGAATCAGTTTTGAAGGGTGATTAGGCTCGCCCTGATAGCCAATTATAGGCATATCCGGAGCGTCTGTTTCTAAAACGATATTCTCAAGTGATAATCTTTGAATCGCGTCGCGAGTTTTATTCGCTCGTGGGTAGGTAATTGTGCCCCCAACTCCGATAAGAAAACCTAATCGAACCCATTCCATTGCTTGCTGATAACTGCCAGAGAACGCATGCAATACGCCACCTTTAGGAAGCTTGGCTGCTTTGACTAGTTGGATGAGACGATTATGTGCTTTTCGGCTGTGTAAAATAACGGGCAGATCGAACCGTCTTGCCAGTTCGAATTGCAACTCAAGCGCCTGCTCTTGAAGCTCGACAGGCACATCTATTGCGAAGTCCAAACCGCACTCCCCTATCGCGACGCATTGTCGGTGGGACGAGGAAAGTAACGATTCCAGCTCTGGGGCAAACTGCTCAAACTCTTGTTGTAGAAAATAGGGGTGAAAACCCAACGCGTAATAAAGGTGAGAGTATTGATTAGCCAACTCTTGAATACGAACCCAGTTACTCGGTCCGACAGAAGGAATCAAGATACGCTCGACCCCTTGCTCACGAGCGAGGTCAACTTGGTGAGCAAAATCCTCTTGAAACACATCAAAGTCGAAATGGCAGTGGGTATCAAACAGCTTCATTGTTCGGTTTCTCTTGCTCTGCTTTTTCAGCAGGCTCGTCTTCATGAACTGGGTCTTGTTTATACGGCACACAACTGCGCTTTTGATCAGGCGTCAGCCCCATCTCTTTACACCAATCGTCGTAACGCTTGAGTCCTTTCTTAAACCAGTTCATCGCACACCCTTTTTAGCCAATAGAATTCGCATTGCGCCAATAAAAAACCGCCGTTAGCTAAGTGTATAGCTAACGGCGGCTTATGATCTAGTACGCGATATAAAGCGAGTTAGATTCGATTAGTGCTCACGAGTTGCACGGAAATCGATATCTGGGAAACGCTCTTGCGCTAGGTTTAGGTTAACCATAGTTGGCGCGATGTACGTTAGGTTATCACCACCATCCAGTGCTAGGTTAGTTTGGTTCTTACGTTGGAACTCATCCAGTTTCTTCGCATCGCCACACTCAACCCAACGCGCAGTTGCTACGTTAACGCCTTCGTAAATCGCTTCAACGTTGTATTCTGACTTCAAGCGAGCCACAACCACGTCAAACTGAAGCACACCAACCGCACCAACGATCAGATCGTTGTTTTGCAGTGGACGGAATACCTGTACCGCACCTTCTTCAGAAAGCTGAACCAGACCTTTCAGTAGCTGTTTCTGTTTCAGTGGATCTTTTAGACGAATACGACGGAACAGTTCCGGAGCGAAGTTTGGAATACCCGAGAACTTCAGCGCTTCACCTTGAGTGAAGGTATCACCAATTTGGATAGTACCGTGGTTGTGTAGACCAATGATGTCACCCGCGTAAGCGTGTTCTGCACGAGAACGGTCACCCGCCATAAAGGTAACCGCATCTGAGATACTTACTTGCTTGCCAAGACGAACGTGGTTCATCTTCATGCCTTGTGTGTAAGTACCCGATACGATACGCATGAATGCGATACGGTCACGGTGTTTTGGATCCATGTTTGCTTGGATCTTAAATACGAAGCCAGAGAACTTGTCTTCTGTCGCTTCAACATCACGCTCAACCGCTTGACGAGTTTTCGGCGCTGGCGCCCACTCAGTCAGACCGTCTAGCATGTGGTCAACACCAAAGTTACCCAATGCAGTACCGAAGTAAACTGGCGTTAGTTCACCAGTAAGGAAAGCGTCATGATCAAATTCAGGGCAAGCACCCATCACAAGTTCAAGCTCTTCACGAACGCTTGCTGCTAGGCTTTCACCCACTTTCTCATCAAGCTCTGGGTTGTCTAGACCTTTGATGATGCGAACTTCTTGGATCTCATGACCGTGGCCTGATTCGTACAGAATCGTTTCGTCGCGATGGATGTGGTAAACACCTTTAAACTCTTTACCACAACCGATTGGCCATGTGATTGGCGCGCACATCATGCCCAACTCGTTTTCTACTTCATCCAACACTTCCATTGGATCACGAACGTCACGGTCAAGTTTGTTCATGAAGGTTACGATTGGTGTGTCACGCAGACGCGTTACTTCCATCAGCTTACGAGTACGATCCTCGACACCTTTCGCCGCATCGATAACCATCAGACAAGAGTCAACTGCCGTTAGAGTACGGTAAGTATCTTCCGAGAAGTCTTCGTGTCCAGGAGTATCAAGTAGGTTTACCAGACAATTGTTGTAAGGGAACTGCATTACAGAAGTAGTAACCGAGATACCACGTTCCTTTTCCATTTCCATCCAGTCTGATTTTGCGTGCTGTGCGTTACCACGACCTTTAACCGTACCTGCTTTTTGGATCGCGTTTCCGAATAACAGTACTTTTTCAGTAATGGTGGTTTTACCCGCATCCGGGTGAGAAATAATAGCAAACGTTCTGCGCTTAGAAACTTCGCCTAGAAAAGCTGTATTTGACATTAGTTTATCTTCTAAATTACTTTCATGCTCACAAAATGGGCAAGCATATCTACTATTCGATATTGTGCAGTATTCTCGCTTATTATCGCTATGCTAGCAAACAGGAAAGACATGAACTCAATGTGCTCAGTTCATCTCTTCCTTTCACAAAGGCTCACATGCCCTGGCGCCAACAATCGAAAACTAGCTCCACACAAGAGATGTAAAAAATTATTATTACATGTTCACAAGCCTCGAAGTCAGATAAGCATTTATAGCGTAAGTGTTGATGAGGTAATTCGTAGTGAATTAAAACTAAATCAAAAATAGGTAACTCATAATGATGGCGTCCTCTTTACCATTGCCCGTTTTGGCAGGGTAATAGTTGTAACGACGGTCCACTTCATTGAAGCCTGCTTGCTCATAAATATGGATAGCTGAGTGGTTACTTTCACGCACTTCCAACCATGCGCTCTCTGCTTTCGCTTGCTCGCAGTGTTCGATAAATGCATCCAGCAATTTTTGCCCTAGCCCTTTCCCCTGTTGAGAAGGCGCTATGGCAATATTTAATAGCGTCACTTCTCCGACAATATTCTGTCCGTAGAAGTAACCCACCACCTGAGTACCTTCCAGCATCACATGATGGCAAGCACCGCGACTGGATAAGTCACGCACCAAAGATTCTGCCCAAGGGTGAGAATGCGCTTGCTGCTCGATCTGCCAAACTTGGTCAAGGTGCTCAGCACGCATCGGCGTAATTTCAATTGTCACGCGGTCGCTCCGTTAAGAGTACGAACAGATTTGTTGCCACAATGCGCGGCGTTGTTCGTTATTGCCATCAATATCTTGTAATAGTGGTGAAGTCAGCTGCTTGGCATTGATGCTGGCGTCTGCCTCACAACCTGCGAACCACACCCACTCTAGTTGATGTTCACCCAACATGGATAAACGCTCAGGCTCTAGGTGCAGTGCGTCGTCGAGCGTGAGCTTAATGCTTTTCAATACGCGCTCAAACATCAAAGCTGTCTCGTTTTCTGGACACATTGGCGATACCAATAGGAGTTTACAAGAACTTTGCAAATCCAATAATGGCGATTGATAGCCTTCCAGCCTTTCTGGGTGACTCAGCTCCCAAGTGCTGATCCCCATTTCATGTAAATATTGTTTCTCGTTAATTGACATCTTTTGTCACCTATTTGAACGAGGCAATCCTATCAAAATTTCGCATTTAAAGTCAGAGGTGTTATGAAGCTTTTCCAATCACTCGCTATTACGTTACTTATCGCCACCACCAGCTTTACCGCTTTCGCTAAGGATAGCAACGATGGCTGGGAGCTGATCGCCGAGAAAACCGTAAACTTCCAAACAGAGACCGACACGGTAGAACCAAACGGCCTGTTCAAAAACCGTAAGTTCAGCAAAATCAAAATCAAATGTACTCAAGGCACCATGAGCATTAAGAACATGAAAGTGACCATGACCGATGGCAGCGAGAAAAAGCTCAAAACCATGGTTGGAACACTAACGAATGGTATGTCGACACGCGCTTGGACACTACCAGGTTCTGAAGATGCGAAGTTCAAACGTCTAGAGATGGAATACAAAAGCTGGGGCAACATGACATTGAATGCAGCTGGTATGAGTAAAAAGGCAAAAATCGAAGTTTGGGGTAAAAAACGCGTCCAAGAACAGGATTAAACCACTTTTGCTCTGTGCGACTCACTAAGAGCTCAAAAACAAAGCCCGCTTTTACAGCGGGCTTTGTCATTCAATATTGGCGATTATAGCTCAGAAAATTCTGGAGAATAATCGATGCGACCAGAGCGTCCGTCACACTGACCTTCGACCAATTCTGCTACGCGGAACGCACCTTGCGGCACTTCCCATGCACAGTCGAAGCCCATATCTTCAGCAGCGGTAAAGCCTTGGCGCGCGTAGTAATCTGGCTCACCTAATACCACACACACTGGGTAACCAAAGTCACGAAGCGAATCAAAACCTTCTTTGATTAGCTCAGCAGCAATACCTTGGCGGCGGTAGTCTTCATGCACAGCCAAAGGCGCAAGACCTTGCCAAGATAAATCTTCACCATTCAACGTCACAGGGCTAAACAGCGCATGACCAACCACTTCACCTTCATCGGTACAGGCTACCAAAGACAAAGTGAGCTTGCCGTTTTCACGCAAACGCATCACTAGGTTGGCTTCCGCATCTGTTGGGAAAGCGTGTTTTAATAAACGGTCAATGGTGAGAATGTCCGCAGGGGCTTCAGTTCGAATAAGCATTCGCTACTCCGGTTTCTTGTGCAGGCGCTTGAACCCCTTTCTGAACAAAGTCAGCCAGTTGGTTCAGTGCAACTTGCATCGCTTTTGGTAACTGCTCTAAGTCGACACTGTCCATCAGGTTTTTCACTTCTAAGCCAAGCTCAGTATCGCCTTCAATAGAAAGACGACGTTGGAAGAACAGTGTATCAGGGTCTTCTTTACGACCAGCAATAAGTACTAGGTCGTTAAGGTTACCACTAAAACTCACATCTTCCTGAACCGGTTTCTCTGCTACCACTAATTTTTCATCTTGGTAGCTGATGTACCATGCTAAGTTCAAGTCTTTAATCGCAACTTTCAGCCACTTGTCTTCAAGGAACTCAAAATCACCATCTTCTAGGGCTTCTTTGAACACCATTTTTAAACCTTCTAGCAAGGCTTTTTTCTGAACAGTTTGTGGCAATAACTGGACTGGAGATCGCAAAATTGATGCTGCGTTCTTTACTAGTTGACTGCGAATCTTGTTTAACACGCTAATTATCCGTTACTTTGTCATAAGGTTGTCTATCTTACGCAATAGAGTAATACCTGTACCTGTTATGTATCAATAAATCTGTTTGTTTTAGAAGTAGGCGGTTTACTCACTCAAACGTCGTTTTTTTGACCTTACGTGTATTATTGACGCTAAGTCGTGGATAAACGCTTTAATAACGGTATGTTCAAAGTTATAGTTATCAAAATAGCGTTTTTATTACACGGACGAATAATCAGGCTCATTGGAGATCGGTAACACCTTAATGCCTTCCCAGCAATTACAACATTGGTTTGCAACGCTTACCTCAAATAGCCCATTCTTTTTTGCCATTCTTGATAAGAAACACAATTATCGAATGGTGAGTGATCGCTATTGTGACATTGCAGGCTTAGGACACGACGAGATCGTTGGTCTGAACGACAGCCAAGTACTGGGAGAGCAGTTCTACAAGAAGCTCGCCCCCTACTACCAACGCGCGTTCAAAGGTGATCATGTTGAAGCGGAAATCACGCTCGACGAAACCGATCTTGAAACCAGTCTTCACTTCAGCCTTTCTCCCGTTCATGAAGAAAACGAAATTCGCTTTGTGGTCTTTCATGCCATTGACACGTCTGAAAAACAGATTCTGGTTCGCTCGTTAGAAGAGTCCGAAAGCAAGTTCGCTAAGCTAACTCAGCTTTTGCCCGACGGTTTGCTGTTGGTGGAAGATGACATCATCATTTCTGCCAATCCAGCCTCCGCACGTTTACTCGGGTTAAACTCGCCTCATGAGCTACTTGGAGAAGAGCTGACTCGTCTGTTTATCGATGAAAACAGCAAAAAAGTCTTCACTCATCGCATCAGCACATTACTCTCTGAAAAACCTTTTGTGTGTCTGACCAGCGCTCGTTGTGGCTTCGAACGTAAAGTTCAATTGCATGCCGATACCACAGCAATTCTCGGCAGTGAATCTCAAATCATTTTGATCCAAGACGCCGACGATGCGCCCAAGCTGCTTTCTTCCAATTCCAATGAAGACGCGCACATTGATTCGCTGACCAAGCTGTATAACCGCTTTGGCTTTACGAAACGATTAGAGCAACTCATCAAGAGCCAGACGCCGTTGCTGGTTTTCTACCTCGACATCGATAACTTTAAGAATATCAATGATTCACTTGGCCATCACATCGGTGACAAAGTGATTCAAGAAGTTTCCGCTCGTCTAAAACGTTCTTTACCAAATCAAGCAATTATTGGCCATTTAGGCGGCGACGAATTTGGCATTATCCTGCCTGAGCCAGAAAACACTCGTATGGCGGAGATTTTATCTGAGCGCATTATTTCTCTGATCAACCAACCTTTCGATCTGCATCATTTCAGCAAGCGCCTAGCATGTTCTATTGGTAGTGTGCGTTACCCAGAAGACGGGCAAGACGCGCGCATTCTGCTGCAAAACGCTGATACCGCGATGTACGAAGCAAAAGACCGTGGTCGTAACCGCCTGATTAAATTTAACGATCAGATGAACAAAGAAGCGCGTATGCGTTTGTGGTTAGAGATCGAGCTACAAAAAGCGTTGCAGCAAAACGGCTTGGAAGTATGGTACCAACCAAAAGTTAACGCGCGCGACTTCAGCATTAACGGAGCCGAAGCGCTAGTACGTTGGAAGCATCCAGTCGAAGGTTACATTAGCCCGGGCGCATTTATCCCTGTAGCTGAGCGTGCAGGCTTGATTGAACATCTTGGTCGCGTGGTAATGCGTGATGTGTTTAACACAGTAAAACGCTGGAAACTGCAAGGCATTCTACCGGGACGCGTGGCGATCAACCTCTCTCCAGAGCAGTTCGGTAACCCACAACTGATCGACTATATGGAGAAGTTACTGCGCACTACCGAACTTGACCCAAGCTGCATTACCTTTGAGCTCACCGAAAGTGCGGTAATGAGCGACAGCGAACACACGCTGCAAATGCTTAATGCGATCAAGAAGCTTGGTTTTGCCCTGTCTATCGATGACTTCGGTACAGGTTACTCTTCCCTTTCCTACTTAGCACGCTTCCCTATCGATGAACTAAAAATCGACCGCGCGTTTATCAACGACATCGATACGCTCCCAAAACAGGTGACGGTGATTGAGAACATCATCAACCTTGGTAAATCATTGGATTTGACCGTGGTCGCCGAAGGTGTGGAAACCCACCAACAAGCAACACTGCTATCGAACCTGCAATGTAACTCGATTCAGGGCTTCCATTTTTACCGCCCTCAACCTAAACACGAGGTTGAAGAGTTGTTTGCGCAAAACCGCCGTCATAAGAACTGATCTCAACTGCAACAAAATCTGAGTGTTACCCCTTACTCTCAAGGGGTAAATCTCAACTTTATTGAGCTAAACCTAACTTAGGTCAATTTCGCTATTCATAATTCTTCATAAAATGCGGGCACCTTTTTATTCTCTATGATTGTGAGCATATGGAACTCTTGTGTCCTGCGGGTAACTTGCCTGCGCTAAAAACCGCGATTGATTGCGGTGCAGACGCCGTATACATCGGCTTTAAAGACGATACCAACGCTCGTCACTTTGCTGGTCTGAACTTCAACGGCAAGAAGCTTGAAAAAGCGGTGCAATACGTTCATGACCGCAACAAAAAGATCCACGTTGCATTAAACACGTTTGCCCACCCAAATGGTTTCGAGCGTTGGACAAATGCGGTCGACAATGCCGCCGCCTTGGGTGTAGACGCGCTGATCGTGGCTGACATTGCGGTACTTGAGTACGCTGCTCGCAAATACCCAGAACTCGAACTGCACCTTTCTGTGCAAGCATCAGCGACCAACGTTGCAGCGGTAGATTTCTACAAGCAAAACTTCAACGTAAAACGCGTTGTACTGCCTCGCGTATTGTCTATCCATCAGGTAAAACAGCTTTCTCGCAACATCACTAGCGATGTCGAGCTGGAAGTCTTTGCTTTTGGTAGCCTGTGCATCATGTCAGAAGGTCGTTGCTACCTGTCTTCGTACATGACTGGCGAATCACCAAACACCGTTGGTGCGTGCTCTCCGGCGAAATACGTTCGCTGGCAAGAAACAGAAAACGGTCTGGAATCTCGTCTTAACGATATTCTGATCGATCGCTACAGCGCTGGTGAAAACGCAGGCTACCCAACTTTGTGTAAAGGTCGTTTCGAAGCTGAAATTGAAGGCGAGAAAAAACGCTACCATGCACTGGAAGAACCAACCAGTTTGAACACCCTTTCTATGTTGCCTGAGCTGTTTGCGGCAAATGTGGCTTCCGTAAAAATTGAAGGTCGCCAACGCAGCCCTGCTTACGTAGAACAAGTAACGCGCACGTGGCGTGCTGCGATTGATCGTTACCAAGCAAATCCAGAGGCTTACCAAGTTGAAGCAGCTTGGGATGCAGCGTTGGCAAACGTGTCTGAAGGTACGCAAACCACACTTGGTGCTTACCACCGTAAATGGCAGTAGAGGTTAAGATGGATAACTCAATGAAATACGCACTTGGTCCACTGTTGTACTTCTGGCCAAAGCAAGACGTTGAAGCGTTTTACGAACAAGCGAAATCAAGCTCTGCGGACATCATCTACCTAGGTGAAACCGTGTGTTCAAAACGTCGTGAAATGAAGCCTGCACATTGGTTTGATATCGCGAAAGAACTTTCTGCATCTGGCAAACAAGTCGTGCTTTCCACGATGGCACTATTAGAAGCGCCAAGTGAAGTGAACATCATGAAGAAGTACATCGACAACGGTGACTTCGCGATTGAAGCTAACGACGTTTCTGCAGTTCAACTGGCTTCTGAGCACAAAGTGCCTTTCGTAGTTGGTCCTGCGGTTAACACTTACAACGCGCACACGCTTAACTTGTTCCTAAAACAAGGCATGATCCGCTGGTGCATGCCAGTAGAACTATCACGCGAGTGGCTCAGCAACACTCTGGTTCAATGTGATGAACTTGGTATTCGCAATAAGTTTGAAGTAGAAGTCTTCAGTCACGGTTATCTGCCGCTGGCTTACTCGGCGCGCTGCTTTACCGCTCGTGCAGAAAACAAAGCCAAAGATGATTGCGAAACGTGCTGTATTAAGTACCCAACGGGTATTCAAGTAAGCAGCCAAGAAGGTCAGGAAGTGTTTAACCTAAACGGCATCCAAACTCAGTCTGGTTACTGCTACAACCTAATCAACGATCTACCAAGTATGGAAGGTCTGGTTGATGTGGTTCGTTTAAGCCCGCTCGGTCTGAGTACCTTCTCTGAGCTAGACCAATTCCGCTCAAACGAGAAAGGCACCAACCCAGGCAAGATCCAAGACCGCCAATGCAACGGTTACTGGCATCAACTTGCAGGTCTAGAAGTGAAGAACATCTAACTCTTTCTCACGGGCTTCAAAGCAATAATAAAGCGAGGTTATAACCTCGCTTTATTATTTTTATTCGTCGTTAAGACGCTTGAATACTTGGCTCTACAGAGCTCTCGTTCATTAGCTTCTTTATATCGCGCCACAACATTGTCATCACCACTAAGCTCAAAGCTATGTTAGATAATGGGAACGCAATCCAGATACCAGTAACACCGAATAGCTTTGGCATGATGAACAAGAACGGCAATTGGATTGCCATATTACCAATAGTCACAAACATCGCTTTGCTGCCTTTGTTTACCGATTGGTAGTACGCCGCAGCAACCACTAAGAAACCATCCAAGAACAATGCAAACATATGGAGGCGAATCCCCACTACTGTCGCATCAATCAGGTTTTGATCGGCATTGTTGAACACCGATACAAACTCGTACGGGAAGATGTTCATCAGAATAACAAACGCGACACCACCAAGCACTGACGTGCCCATTGCGACCTTCAACAGCTTACGAATATTGTCTTGATTACGTGCACCATGGTTATAGCTCACTAAAGGCTGCATACCATTAGCGATGCCTTCTGCGATCAAGTAGTAGACCGTCACGATATAACCCAAGATGGCGTAAGCACCAATCAACAACGCACTACCGTACTGGGCAAATAGAGCATTGTGCAGAGCAACCATCATTGAGCCATAGGCATACATAAAGAAGCTCGATGTGCCGATCATGATTATTTTAGGGATAACATCAAATTGCATCTTCAAGTCGCCAGTCGACAGACGCATCTTAGCTCTTGAAGTAAAGAAGTAACCAACACCAAGAATGGTGACCACCATCTGTGCTAACGCAGTCGCAATAGCTGCACCTTCAAGCTCCCAACCAAGCCAAGCAATAAACAGGTAATCAAGCACGATATTGATCACGGCACCAATCACCATCAAGATGGTGGCTAGGTTCGGGCTATCATCGTTACGCAGCAAAAACGGCACTGCAATCGAACCCAGCGAGAACACACACGCGACACTCAGGATATGCAGGTACTGCAAACCAAGCTCGTAAACACGACCTTCAGCCCCTTGCCAACGAATAAAGTCATCAGCGAAGAAGAACAATGTTGTTGCTACGACAGGCATCAAAGCAACTAAAAGCAAAAGACCAGTTGAGAGAATGCGTTTAGCACCTTCACTGTCTTTTTGACCTTGTTTGATAGAGGCGAGAGCACCCGTACCTACGCCCACCATCATACCGATACCAAGTATCGAACCAATGATCGGCCACGCGACGTTGATCCCCGCTAATCCATCAGCCCCCACATAACGACCAATAAAGATACCATCAACGACTTGGTATAAACCGTTGACCAACATGGCTGCGACGGTCGGAATTGTGTATTTCCAAAACTGTTTGTATATAGAGTTTTGCATGACTACCACCAATAGTTAGCAAAGCTAACTAAATAGATAAAAGAATAAAATGTACGTTTAGTTTCCGAGCGCTTTATCCAGTAGCGCTTTCAGTTGCTGTGCTTCTTGCTTATCAAGTTTACGCACGAGTTGTTCAGAAATATCCTTGTATACCACCTGTTCAAGGGACATCTCTGCTATCACTTCTTCCGTTAGCAAAACGCGCTTTGAACGCGCATCTTCGTTACAAGCGATGCGTCGAACCAACCCCTTTTTCTCCAAACGAACCACCATATTTGAAGCTGACGGTTTGGTGACTTGCAGCTCTTCCGCTAAGTCGGTAATACGCACACCTTCTGGATGAAGCTGAATCACTCGTAAGTAATCGAACTCATTAAAGCTCAAATGTGAAAGCGGATCTTCCTTGGCATAAACACGCCACGCTTTGGCACAAAATCGTTCTAACTCAATCAGGCTTTTTTCTAGTGCCATTGTGCTTTGCTCATTTAGTTAGCAAGGCTAACTATTTTAGAGAACCTATCCAAATTCTTCAAGCACAAAAAAGCCGCTCTAGTTGGGCGGCTCATGGTTATTTTTCTTCTTGTTGCTGTTGCTCGGCTTTGAGCTTAGCAAGTTGTTCTTGCTGCAACTGATCGTAGATTTGCGCCAGTTCCAAGAAGGAGTAACGGTGTTCTACGTATTCATAAACGTTGAAAGAGATTGCTAGCTTGTACAATGAAATCGCATCAGCAATATCACCTTCTAGTTGGTAACGCTTACCAAGGTAGAAGTAAGTTTCTGTTAAACGCTCAGCAAGGCGGTAATTCTCACGCGTGCCATCCATGATAGCTTTTAGTGCGGCATCATCAGACACGTCACGCAGCATGATGGCAACCAGAACCCAGCCCCACTCTTCACTTCGGTCGCGCTGGTAACGCTTCTCTAGGTTCGCTTTCGCTTGCTCAGGGTTTTGCTCTGCTTCGATGATGTAAAGCCATAGTGCACGGAACGGGTCACTCGGCATTTCTTCATAATGCTTAGTCATGTCTTCCAGAGCCAGATCGATACGACCACCGTAGTAAAGCGCTATCGCTCGGTTACGCTCTGCGTATGAATTCTCTGGTGCTAGCTCTAATGTCGAATCGAACGCTTCGTAAGCCGCATCAAACTCGCCAACTTGAGTGAAATACACGCCTAGTAGGTTAAAGATATCTGGTTGAGCTGGATTCAGTTGTAGAGACTGATTGAAGTCCAAACGAGCAAGATCACGCAGGCCAACACTGTCGTAGTAGTTACCACGCTCGTAATGCATCTTAGCGCGAACTTCATCACTCAGGTCTGGACGCTGTAAAAGCTGGGAAAGGCGCGCAATCTGAACTTCTTGTTGCACGCTTGGTTGTAGCGGTACCGCCATCGGAGGGTAGATCCACTGTTGTGCCGATTGTTGAGAGGTATTAGCACAACCGGTCAGCGCGATAGCAACACATAAACTTGCGGTTTGAAACCATTTCACTAATTGGTACTCCTGTTTGGACCGCTCTGGGTCTGTTTCTCTTTATGCACGATAGGCTAGTTAACTTCGCTTGAGGCGATAATTGGTGAAACAGGCCCAAAAAAAGGGGAGCGAAAATGCTCCCCTTTTATAGCATGCTTTCAGGCTCTTAAGCTAATAAAAGACCAAAAGTCGAAACTTAGATTACTCGCCTTTTGCTTCAGAAGCGTCGTTTGCTTCTTCTGCTGGCTTCTCTACTGCTTCTTTCATACTTAGACGTACACGGCCTTGACGGTCAATTTCAAGAACTTTAACTTGAACTTCTTGACCTTCAGTTAGGTAGTCAGACACTTTCTCAACGCGTTTTTCAGCGATTTGAGAGATGTGTACTAGACCATCTTTACCAGGAAGAACCGTTACGAATGCACCAAAGTCAGCCAGACGTGCAACTTTACCAGTGTAGATACGGCCTACTTCAACTTCAGCAGTGATCTCTTCGATACGGCGGATAGCTTCTTTCGCTGCTGCACCTTCAGTTGCTGCAATTTTGATAGTACCGTCGTCTTCGATTTCGATAGTTGTACCTGTCTCTTCAGTTAGAGCACGGATAACTGCACCACCTTTACCGATAACGTCTTTGATCTTCTCTGCGCTGATCTTCATTGTGTGAATGCGAGGAGCGAATTCAGAGATGTCTTCACGAGCACCAGAGATAGCTTCATCCATCACAGATAGGATGTGCTTACGTGCACCTTGAGCTTGGTTAAGCGCAATTTGCATGATCTCTTTAGTGATACCTTCGATCTTGATGTCCATTTGAAGTGCTGTGATACCAGTGTTAGTACCTGCTACTTTAAAGTCCATGTCACCTAGGTGGTCTTCGTCACCAAGGATGTCTGAAAGAACCACGAAATCGTCGCCTTCTTTAACAAGACCCATTGCGATACCCGCAACAGAAGACTTGATTGGCACACCTGCGTCCATAAGAGCAAGAGAAGTACCACATACAGAAGCCATTGAAGAAGAACCGTTAGATTCAGTGATTTCCGATACAACACGTACTGTGTATGGGAATTCATCAACAGAAGGCATTACTGCTGCGATACCGCGTTTAGCCAGTTTACCGTGACCGATTTCACGACGCTTAGGAGAACCTACAAAACCAGTTTCACCAACACAGTATGGAGGGAAGTTGTAGTGTAGTAGGAAGTGATCTTTACGCTCACCTGTTAGCTCGTCGATGATTTGAGCATCACGCTGCGTACCTAGAGTCGCAGTTACTAGAGCCTGAGTTTCACCACGTGTAAATAGTGATGAACCGTGTGTACGAGGAAGAACACCAGTACGTACGTCTAGCGCACGAACCATGTCTTTTTCACGGCCGTCGATACGTGGGTTACCAGCGATGATGCTGCGACGTACCACTGTCTTCTCTAGATCGTGGAAGATAGTGTGGATTTCTTTTGTGTTCGCTTCTGGATCTTCAGCAAGTAGCACTTCGTTTACTTCACCAGCGATCTCGTGGATGCGGTCGTAACGAGCCATCTTCTCAGTGATTTGGTAAGCTTCAACAAGCTTAGCTTCAGCCAGTTCAGCGATCTTGTTTACAAGTGCTGTGTTCTCTTCTGGAGCAACCCAATCCCAAGCAGGAGTCGCAACTTCAGCAGCAAACTCGTTGATTGCGTTGATCACTGTTTGTTGTTGGTCGTGGCCGTAAACAACCGCTGATAGCATTTCTTCTTCAGTTAGGTTGTCAGCTTCTGACTCAACCATTAGTACTGCAGATTCAGTACCCGCAACCACTAGGTCTAGCTTAGAAGCTTCTAGCTCTGTGTTGCTTGGGTTAAGTACTAGTTGACCGTCGATGTGACCAACACGTGCAGCACCGATAGGACCGTTGAACGGAATACCAGAGATAGCTAGCGCCGCAGAAGTACCGATCATAGTTACGATATCAGGTTGAACATCTGGGTTAACAGATACTACCGTTGCGATAACTTGTACTTCGTTTTTGAATGCATCTGGGAAAAGTGGACGGATTGGACGGTCGATTAGACGAGCCGTTAGCGTTTCACCTTCAGATGGACGACCTTCACGCTTGAAGAAACCACCAGGGATTTTACCTGCAGCGTAAGTACGCTCTTGGTAGTTAACTGTTAGCGGGAAGAAGTCTTGACCTTCAACTGCTTCTTTTTTACCAACTACAGAAACGAATACTGCTGTATCGTCCATAGTTACCATAACGGCAGCCGTAGCTTGACGTGCGATAACGCCAGTTTCTAGAGTAACTGTGTGGTTACCGTACTGGAACGTTTTAACAACTGGTTTTTCGAACATTGTTATTCCTTGTTTCTAAGCGCATCGATGGACTTGCTCAGAGAGTATTGATTGATACTCAAGACATTACGAATCGCGACTAGTGAAAACAAACTGACATGGTGTGCAATTCGCTTTTAATAGTCGCGACCTTTTGGTCGACGTGGTTGACTGTAATGCAATGAGTCTTTGTGAAAATCTCAAAACGAGATTTAGCCGCGTGTAGTATAACGGCATAAGTTTGATTTGGCTAAGCCATAGCAGTGAAAATAAGTAACGGGCAACAAAAAAGGGGCACAAAGCCCCTTTTAGACAAACTGCTATGCAGTCGCTGATTAGCGACGTAGGCCTAGACGCTTGATTAGGTCTTGGTAGCGAGCTAGATTTTTACCTTTTAGGTAATCTAGAAGCTTACGACGACGAGAAACCATACGTAGAAGACCACGACGGCTGTGGTGATCGCCTTTGTGTGCTTTGAAGTGACCTTGTAGGTGGTTGATAGAAGCTGTAAGTAGAGCTACTTGAACTTCTGGTGAACCTGTGTCGCCTTCGCCTTGTGCGTATTCTGCAACGATTGCTGCTTTAGTTTCTGCATTCAGAGACATAATTCTCTCCTAATAAGAGTAGGTTTAAAGTTGTAGCAGCCAATCTCTGATTCAGCCGCTACGCGAAGCGCGAATTATAGGGAAGTTTCCTCACCCGCGCAATATAAAAATACCGGCATTATCGCCGGTATTTTCTAGAGCTTAGTGAAGTTACTCTTCGTCGCGGAAAACTACCAAACGTTTTGGTGCCACTTTTCCATCGTCGTTCACTTCAGCAACGCCAATAAACAGCTTATCTTCACCAGAAGTCATGCGAATTGGGGTACCCTCTGGCGCACCCAGTACCTGCACTGGCATACCGTGTTGTACTAAGTTAGTTAGCTCAGCGTTTAGGTTTACCTCAGGCAAACCTTCAACGGCAGTGTCCATTGGCAACAGCAGTGGATCAAGCAACTCTTTCGGTGCTACTTCATCGCGATGTGCTTGCTCAAGCAACTCATTAAGTTGTTCTAGCGTCACCATTTTTTCGTATGGGTACTTAGCAACACCAGTACGACGAAGCATAGTCACGTGTGCGCCACAGCCAAGCATTTCACCTAGGTCATCAACGATAGTACGGATGTAAGTGCCTTTTGAGCAGTGTACTTCCATCTCAACTTCATCACCTTCAAAGCGGTGAAGTACGATTTCGTATACCGTGATCTTGCGAGATTCACGTGGCACTTCGATGCCTTTACGAGCGTACTCGTACAATGGCTTACCTTGGTACTTCAATGCTGAGAACATTGAAGGTACTTGGTCTGATTCACCACGGAACGTGTCGATGCACGCTTCTAGCTTCTCTAGGTTCACGTCAACTGGGCGCGTCTCTACCACTTCGCCATCAGAGTCAGACGTATCAGTACGCTCACCTAACTTTGCAATTACGCGGTAGCGCTTGTCTGAATCTAACAAGAACTGAGAGAACTTAGTTGCTTCGCCTAAGCAGATTGGCAACATGCCCGTCGCTAGTGGGTCCAATGCACCCGTATGACCCGCTTTTTCAGCAAAGAAAATACGTTTTACTTTTTGCAGTGCATCATTTGAAGAAATACCTGTTGGTTTGTCCAACAAGATAACGCCATTAATTGGACGACCTTTACGACGACGAGCCATTACTCTTCCCCTGCCTGATCTTCTTCGCGACCTGAATCATGCTGTTTACGTTTATCTTCGTTAACAACTTCAGAAACTAAGTTCGACATGCGCATACCTTCTACTAGTGTGTTGTCGTAGTAGAAACGGATTTCAGGCGTTAGACGTAGGCGAATACGCTTACCAAGCATCATACGGATGTGCACTTCGTGCTCACGTAGTGCTGCTAGGCATGATTCTGGTGTTTGCTCACCCACACATAGGAAAGTAACGAATACTTTTGCGTAAGCAAGGTCGCGTGACACTTCTACGTCTGAAATCGTAACCATGCCTAGGCGAGAGTCACGAACTTCACGTTGAAGGATCATCGCAAGTTCTTTTTGCAGCTGCTGTGATACGCGCTGCGTGCGGCTAAATTCTTTTGACATATTCATTCTCTTAAATAGAAAGAATGGGGGGATGGTCAAGCCAGCCCCCCATGGTGTATTCAACAACCAATTACTGTTTGTCTTTCAGACAGTTAGTAATTTTAGTCAATTAGTCTAGAGTACGTTTGATTTCAACGATTTCGAATACTTCGATCTGGTCGCCAACGCGAACGTCGTTGTAGTTCTTAACGCCGATACCACACTCGTAGCCATTCTTAACTTCTTGAACGTCATCTTTAAAGCGACGAAGTGATTCTAGCTCACCTTCGTAGATAACAACGTTGTCGCGTAGAACGCGGATTGGGTTGTTACGCTTAATTAGACCTTCAGTAACCATACAACCAGCGATTGCGCCCAGTTTTGGTGACTTAAATACGTCACGTACTTCAGCAAGACCAATGATTTCTTGCTTGAATTCTGGAGCAAGCATACCGCCCATTGCTTGTTTAACTTCGTCAATCAATTGGTAAATGATTGAGTAGTAACGTAGGTCAACACTTGCTGCTTCAATCGCACGACGAGCAGATGCATCCGCACGTACGTTAAAGCCAAGGATGATTGCGTTTGAAGCTTCTGCAAGAACTGCGTCAGTCTCAGTAATACCACCAACACCAGAACCAACGATGTTCACTTTCACTTCGTCAGTAGACAGTTTCAGTAGAGAGTCTGCGATTGCTTCTACAGAACCTTGTACGTCAGCTTTCAGTACTACGTTTAGTTCAGCAACTTCACCAGCAGTCATGTTAGAGAACATGTTCTCTAGTTTAGATTTCTGCTGACGAGCAAGTTTCACTTCACGGAACTTACCAGCACGGTAGTTCGCTACTTCACGCGCTTTACGCTCATCACGTACTACTGTTGCTTCATCACCTGAAGATGGTACGCCTGAAAGACCTAGGATCTCTACAGGGATAGATGGACCAGCTTCTGTGATTTCTTTACCTAGTTCGTCACGCATTGCACGAACACGGCCGTATTCTTGACCACAAAGAACGATATCGCCTTTGTTTAGCGTACCTGATTGAACAAGTACTGTTGCAACTGGACCGCGACCTTTATCTAGACGAGATTCAACAACAACACCAGATGCCATGCCTTCTGCTACAGCTGTAAGCTCTAGAACTTCAGATTGAAGAAGGATTGCTTCTAGAAGACCGTCGATGTTTGTACCCTGTTTAGCAGA
This sequence comes from Vibrio sp. M260121, assembly GCF_036533715.1. Taxonomy (NCBI): domain Bacteria; kingdom Pseudomonadati; phylum Pseudomonadota; class Gammaproteobacteria; order Vibrionales; family Vibrionaceae; genus Vibrio; species Vibrio sp. M260121. Next base: position 80,660 of record NZ_JATABF010000012.1, read on the forward strand.
GATGTGAACGAACATGTTCTCACCGCCCCATTCCTCAGGGATTACGTCGTATTGAGCTAGCTCATTCTTAACGTTGTCTGGGTTCGCGTCTTCTTTATCGATCTTGTTCACAGCAACAATCAGAGGAACGCCTGCCGCTTTCGCGTGCTGGATCGCTTCAACTGTTTGTGGCATTACGCCATCGTCTGCTGCAACTACAAGAACAACGATATCTGTCGCTTGAGCACCACGAGCACGCATAGCAGTAAACGCCGCGTGTCCAGGAGTATCAAGGAACGTGATCATGCCGTTGTCAGTTTCAACGTGGTAAGCACCGATGTGCTGTGTGATACCACCCGCTTCGCCTGAAGCAACGTGAGTACGACGGATGTAGTCAAGTGTTGACGTTTTACCGTGGTCAACGTGACCCATGATTGTTACTACTGGAGCGCGTGGTACTGCTTCTGCGTTTGTATCACGATCAGATAGTACTGCTTCTTCCAGTTCGTTCTCTTTACGAAGAACTACCTTGTGACCCATTTCTTCAGCAACAAGTTGTGCTGTTTCTTGGTCGATCACTTGGTTGATAGTCGCCATAGCGCCCATCTTCATCATTACTTTGATAACTTCTGTCGCTTTAACCGACATCTTGTTAGCAAGTTCAGAAAGAACGATTGTCTCACCGATTACTACGTCTTGTTTTGCTACAGTCGCAGACTTATCGAAACCGTGTTGCATTGAAGTTGGCTTAGCAAGTTTGCCTTTGTTACGGCCTTTGCCACCACGTTGGTTACGACCACCGCGTGATTGCTCTTCTTTTGCTGGCTTCTTCTTCTTACGACGAGCACCACCTTCTTCTTTACGGTCAGCTGCATCTTCAGCTTCACGAGCGTAACGAGAAGTGGTTACGTGGTAGTCAGAGTTTTCAAGTTCTTTCTTCTTAGACTCTTCTTCAGACCAACGAGCTTCGTTCTCTTCTGCAAGTTTACGAGCTTCTTCAACAAGCTTCGCAGCTTCTTGCTCAGCTTTACGTTGGGCTTCTTCTTCCTGACGACGCTTTAGCTCGTCAGCTTCTTTCTTCGCTTGCGTATTAACATCCGCATTTTTTGCATTCATGTCTTTCTTAGCCTTTTCAGCTTGTGCGCGTTTTGCCTTTTCTTCAGCTTCACGTTTTGCATCCGCTTCACGTTTCGCTTTCTCATCGGCTTCGCGCTGTGCTTTCTCTGCAGCTTCACGTTTGGCTTGTTCTTCTGCCTCACGCTTCGCAAGCTCTTCAGCTTCACGCTTTGCTGCTTCCTCAGCCTCACGTTTTGCGTCGTCTTCGATAGTGCTGCGCTTCACATATGTGCGCTTCTTACGCACTTCTACTTGAACATCCTTACTTTTGCCGCCACCTGCTGCAACACTTAGCGTGCTACGAGTCTTACGTTGAAGCGTCAGTCTAGTAGGTTCAGATTCGCCCGACTTATCGCCGTGCTCTTTCTTCAGGTGAGAGAGAAGCTTTTGCTTCTCTTCATCCGATACATGGTCAGAACTCGCTTTGTTCATGCCAGCGTCAGCAAGTTGTTCCATTAAGCGGTCGACTGGAGTACCAATCTCTTCACTCAGAGCTTTAACTGTTAATTGTGTCATGCCGCTTCCTCCTTGCTGATATTATGCTTCTTCGCCGAACCAACAGATGTTACGTGCAGCCATGATAAGCTCACCTGCGCGTTCTTCTGTCAGGCCTTCAATACCTTCTAAATCGTCGATACCTTGGTCGGCTAGATCTTCTAGTGTTGCTACACCTTTTGCTGCCAACTTGAATGCCATCTCACGCTCTAGACCTTCAAGGCCTAGTAGGTCTTCAGCAGGTTCTAGACCTTCAAAAGACTCTTCTTGCGCTAGGGCAATTGTCGTTAGTGCGTCTTTCGCACGGCTACGAAGTTCTTCTACAAGCTCTTCGTTTAGGCCGTCTACGTCTAGCAGTTCGTTAACTGGAACGTATGCGATTTCTTCTAGCGTTGAGAAACCTTCTTCAACAAGCAGTTGAGCGAAGTCTTCTTCAATGTCTAGGTACTTCATGAAGTTTTCGATAGACGCTTGAGACTCTTCAGCGTGTTTCTTCTGAAGATCTGCCACAGTCATTACGTTCAGTTCCCAACCAGTTAGTTGAGATGCTAGACGTACGTTTTGACCGTTACGACCGATAGCTTGCGCTAGGTTGTCAGCTTCAACAGCGATGTCCATTGAGTGTGCATCTTCATCAACGATGATAGAAGCAACGTCAGCTGGTGCCATTGCGTTGATAACGAATTGAGCTGGGTTATCGTCCCAAAGAACGATATCGATACGCTCACCACCAAGCTCACCAGATACTGCTTGTACACGTGCACCACGCATACCAACACACGCACCTACAGGGTCGATACGCTTGTCGTTTGTTTTAACAGCGATCTTAGCGCGAGAACCTGGATCACGTGCAGCGCCTTTAAGTTCGATGATTTCTTCAGCGATCTCTGGCACTTCTACACGGAACAGTTCAGCCAGCATTTCTGGCTTAGAACGAGTGATGAACAGTTGGAAACCACGCGCTTCAGGAGCAACTTTGTACAGAAGACCACGAACACGGTCACCTGGACGGAAGTTTTCACGAGGAAGTTGGTCATCACGTAGGATTACCGCTTCTGCGTTGTTACCAAGATCAAGTACAACCGTCTCGCGGTTTACTTTCTTAACAACACCAGTGATCAAATCACCTTCGTTGTCGATGAACTGTTCTACGATTTGCGCACGCTCAGCTTCACGTACTTTTTGTACGATAACTTGCTTAGCAGTTTGCGTCGTAATACGGTCAAATGTAACCGATGGGATATCGTCTTCTACGAAATCACCTAGTTGAATGTCTGCATCTTCGTATTGTGCAGCTTCTAGAGAGATTTCTTTTGTTGGGTTTTCAACATCTTCTACAACCAACCAACGGCGGAATGTTTCAAACTCACCCGTTTTACGGTCGATAGCTACGCGTACATCGATTTCGATTTCGTACTTTTTCTTTGTAGAAGTTGCTAGAGCAATCTCAAGAGCCTCAAAGATACGCTCACGAGGTACCGCTTTTTCGTTCGATACCGCTTCTGCTACCGCTAAAATTTCTTTACTCATTGTATTTAGCCTCTAAGCTTCAAATTTTTTAGGGAACTAAAATTTAGGGATCAGGTTAGCTTTTGAAATGTTACTTAGAGCAAACTCTTCTTGTTGCCCTTCACAAGTAACTGCAATTGTCTCACCATCAACACTGTGGATAATACCTTTCCACTTACGACGGTTTGCAACAGCCATTTTCAATACGATGCTGACCTCGTGACCAATAAATTGCTCGTAATGTGCTGCTTTGAAAAGTGGTCTTTCTAAGCCTGGAGAAGAAACTTCTAGGCTGTAAGCAACAGAAATTGGATCTTCAACGTCTAATACTGCGCTTACCTGATGGCTAACTTCTGCACAGGCATCTACGTTGATACCATTTTCATGGTCGATGTAGATACGCAACGTTGAGTGCGCACCCGCACGAATAAATTCTAATCCAACCAACTCGTAGCCTGTTGCTTCTACAGGAGCTTCAAGCATTTCAGTAAGTTGTCTTTCTAAACCAGTCATTTGAACCACTCCAGAAACAAAAAAAGGGCTCAGAGCCCAATCAAAAAACCAAGCAGTGATCCGAGTTAAATTACAAAAACTCAGATAACAAAAAACCCCGAAAGTCGGGGTTTTATGCTGCTGGACCCTGATACGTTAAGAATAGCCAAAAATTGCTTTTCTTAACTCACAGTGTGGTTAGCACTGTGCAAACTTGCCAATCGAATCATTCTTTCCAAATGAAAGAAGAGATTGGTTGCGGGGGCCGGATTTGAACCGACGACCTTCGGGTTATGAGCCCGACGAGCTACCAAGCTGCTCCACCCCGCGTCCGACTTGCTGAGCATTATACGCTCAACTAAGTGATTTACAAGTTTGTAAATTCATGGTGCCGAGAGAGGGACTCGAACCCTCACACCTAAGGCACTAGCACCTCATGCTAGCGTGTCTACCAATTTCACCATCTCGGCTACATAAACCTTTACAGCTTATTGTGGAATCTCATCACCTGTAGGTGCTGGAACTTCACTTGCTGCATCTTTAACTTGTTCTACAACTGGTTGACCTAGTGTTGGGTCTACCCATTGTGACTCAGTCTTGTGCGTAGACATACGACCAAGTAGCAAGCTAACGATAAAAAATACGGTTGCTAAAATAGCAGTTGTTCGGGTTAAGAAATTACCTGAGCCGCTTGCACCAAACACTGTGTTTGAAGCACCTGCACCGAACGAGGCTCCCATATCTGCGCCTTTACCTTGTTGAATCAACACAAGGCCAATCACACCAAGCGCCGCCAACAGGTAAATCACAAGTAGAACTGAAAACATTTTTTTCCACCTATGTTCCAAATTGTTGAGCCAGCGCCGTTCAAAAACAATCGCGTTTATTTATGAACAAGGCTAGCGACCTCCTAACGGGAGGCGGAGCAATACTAGCGAAAGCCAGTAACGCTGACAAGGGAAAATTAGTAAAAAGTCAGCGCTAACGCATTAAGCGCTCAAAAAAAGGGCAAAAGATGCCCTTTTCTCTCGCAAAATAGGTTAACGCAATGATTAACAACTTGCTTTTACTGCATCTGCAATTTTAAGCGCAGAGCTTTGAACAAGCTCGGCATCTTCACCTTCAACCATCACTCGGATCAGAGGCTCAGTGCCTGATTTGCGAAGCAATACGCGACCTTTATCACCAAGTTCAGCTTCAACCGCTGCTACTGAGTCTAGTACAGCTTGAGCTTCAAGTGGGTTGCTTTCACCAGCAAAGCGTACGTTTTCTAGTACTTGTGGGTAAAGCGTCATACCTTGAGACAGGTCGTGCAATGTCATTTCGCTACCGACAACAGAAGCAAGCACTTGCAACGCTGCTACGATAGCGTCACCAGTAGTCACTTTATCTAGCAAGATAACGTGGCCTGAGTTTTCAGCACCGATCTTCCAACCTTTCGCAAGTAGCTGTTCCATTACGTAGCGGTCGCCAACCGCAGCACGTACGAACGGAATACCCAATTGCTTCAGGCCATTTTCCATACCTAGGTTAGTCATTAGCGTACCAACGACACCGCCTTTTAGTTCGCCGCGACGCAGTGCATCACGAGCGATGATGTAAGCAATTTGGTCGCCATCGATCTTGTTGCCCAAATGGTCAACCATGATAATACGGTCGCCGTCACCATCGAACGCAAGGCCTAGGTGAGCTTGCTCTTCTACAACACGTTTTTGTAGCGCACGAACGTCTGTCGCACCAACTTCAGCATTGATGTTAGTACCGTTTGGCTCAACGCCCATTGCAACAACGTCAGCACCTAGCTCTTTAAATACGTTAGGAGCGATGTGGTAAGTAGCACCATGGGCACAATCAACCACAATCTTCACGTTCGCTAGGCTAAGATCTGATGGGAAGGTACTCTTACAAAACTCGATGTAACGACCAGCCGCGTCGCTCAGGCGGGTGGCTTTACCAAGCTCAGCAGACTCCACACATTCAATGTCTTTATCTAGCTCAGCTTCAATAGCAAGCTCGATATCATCCGGAAGCTTAGTGCCTTCAGACGAGAAGAACTTGATGCCGTTGTCGTAGTATGGGTTGTGAGAAGCTGAAATAACGATGCCCGCTTCCGCTCGGAAGGTTTGCGTTAGGTAAGCAACCGCTGGGGTTGGCATTGGACCAGTAAAGGTTGCTTTCAGGCCAGCAGCGGCAAGACCGGCTTCAAGAGCAGATTCAAGCATGTAACCAGAGATACGCGTATCTTTACCGATGATAACTTTTTTTGTGCCTTGTTTCGCCAGTACACGACCAGCTGCCCAGCCAAGCTTCAGTACAAAATCTGGAGTAATTGGGTATTGTCCAACTTTACCGCGTACGCCATCAGTACCGAAATAACGTCTTTTATCAGACATAAAACTTTCCTTAATTCTTTTAGATATTTTTGTTCGTCATCTCAACCACTTTCATTGCTTCAATGGTTTCTTCAAAGTCATGAACTCGAATAATTTGCGCGCCTTTCATCGCCGCGATAGTCGCACAGACGACACTCGCATTAGTGCAGTCAGCCGCTGGCTTATCCAACAGCTTGAAAATCATGGATTTACGCGACATACCAGCAAGGATTGGTAAGCCAAATTCATGGAATTTCTCAAGATGAGCGAGCATATGATAATTGTGTTCTATGGTTTTGCCAAAACCAAAACCTGGGTCAAGGATAAGTTGAGACTTATCGATACCCACAGCCTCACAAGCAGCAATTCGTTCTTGAAGGAATGCAGAGACATCCTCCATCAGATCATCGTATTGAGGATTGGCTTGCATCGTACGTGGCTGGCCTTTCATGTGCATCAGGCAAATTGGCAACTTAGCTTCTGCTGCTACCTCTAATGCTCCTGGCTCTTGAAGCGCACGAACATCGTTAATAAGGTCTGCACCAGCAGCAACCGCTTGGCGCATCACTTCAGCTTTACTGGTATCAACAGAAATCCAAACATCGTGCTTATCACGTATCGCTTGGATAACAGGAATCACACGTTGCAGTTCTTCTTCTAATTCAACATCAGGGGCACCTGGTCGTGTTGATTCACCACCGATATCGATGATGCTCACACCAGCGGCGATCATTTTCTCAACTTGAGCAAGCGCTAATTCAAGTGAGTTAAATTTACCACCATCAGAAAATGAGTCAGGCGTGACATTGAGGATTGCCATAACATGAGGGCGAGAAAGATCGAGAGATTTGTTGTTTGCTTTAATAATCATAGCGTTAATAATCACAACAGATACAAAAACCCCGAGCTTAACTCGGGGTTTGTTATCAAAGGCTACTCTTTATTCAGAGTCTTTCTTTTCCGGCGCTTCGCTTGAAGTCGCTTCTTGAGACGTTGATTGCTCTACAGGTTTTGTAGGCTCAACCGGCTTCTCTTCTGCTTTTACTTCAGGCTTCGCTTGAGGCTTATCGTTATCTTCTGGTTTGTTTGGCTTGTCGCCCCAACCAGCAGGTTCACGGATCTCAGCTTTACGCTCCATTAGGTCATCAATCTGGCCAGCATCAATGGTCTCATACTTCATTAGCGCATCTTTCATCGCATGCATGATGTCCATGTTATCTTCCAAGATTTTCTTCGCACGGTCATAGTTGCGGTCGATGATCTTACGAACTTCGTCGTCGATCAGCTTCGCTGTGTCATCAGACATGTGTTTAGTCTGAGTCACACTACGGCCAAGGAACACTTCACCTTCTTCTTCCGCATACAGTAGCGGACCAAGTTTCTCAGAGAAGCCCCACTGCGTAACCATCTTACGAGCGATGTCTGTTGCACGTTCGATATCGTTCGATGCACCTGTCGATACTTTGTCAGCACCGTAGATCAGCTCTTCCGCTAGACGACCACCGTACAGGCTAGAAACCATAGATTCTAGGTGTTGGCGAGACATGCTCACACGGTCTTGCTCAGGTAGGTACATCGTCACACCCAACGCACGACCACGTGGAATGATAGACACTTTGTACACTGGATCGTGTTCAGGAACCAAGCGACCAACAATTGCGTGACCCGCTTCGTGGTATGCTGTTGATTCTTTCACTTCCTCAGACATCACCATTGAACGGCGCTCTGCACCCATCATGATTTTGTCTTTCGCCAGTTCAAACTCAACCATAGAAACGTTGCGCTTGTTGCCGCGTGCAGCGAATAGAGCAGCTTCGTTAACTAAGTTTGCTAGGTCTGCACCAGAGAAACCTGGAGTACCACGTGCAATTAGAGACGGCTCTACGTCGCCCGCTAGAGGCACTTTACGCATGTGTACTTTAAGAATTTGCTCACGACCACGTACGTCTGGAAGACCAACAACGACTTGGCGGTCAAAACGGCCAGGACGCAATAGCGCAGGGTCAAGTACGTCAGGACGGTTAGTCGCAGCGATAACGATGATACCTTCGTTACCTTCAAAACCATCCATCTCTACAAGCATTTGGTTTAGTGTTTGTTCACGTTCATCGTGACCACCACCAACACCTGCACCACGTTGACGACCAACCGCATCGATCTCATCGATGAAGATGATACAAGGTGCTGCTTTCTTCGCTTGTTCAAACATGTCACGTACACGAGATGCACCAACACCTACGAACATTTCTACGAAGTCAGAACCAGAGATAGTAAAGAATGGTACTTTTGCTTCACCAGCAATGGCTTTCGCTAGTAGCGTTTTACCAGTACCAGGAGGACCAACCATTAAAACACCTGTTGGAATCTTACCGCCCAGTTTTTGGAAGCGGCTTGGATCACGCAGGTAGTCCACCAGTTCTTTAACGTCTTCTTTTGCTTCGTCACAGCCTGCAACGTCCGCAAAAGTTGTTTTGATCTGCTCTTCGCTCATCATACGAGCTTTGCTCTTACCGAAAGACATAGCGCCTTTACCGCCGCCGCCTTGCATTTGACGCATGAAGAAAATCCACACACCAATCAGTAAGATCATTGGGAACCAAGAAATGAAAATAGTGCCTAGTAAGCTTTGCTCTTCAGGAGGCGTACCTTGCACTTTCACGTTTTGATTAATTAGGTCATCTAGAAGCTTTTGGTCATACACAGGCATGTAAGTAACCATTTTGGCACCGCCGCCGCGACGAACAAAGCTAATCTCACCGTCTTTAAAAGTTGCTTCTTGAATCTGGCCTTGGCCAACTTCCTGTACAAACGTGGTGTAATCCACGGTTCTGCCATTGCTCTCTCCAGGGCCAAAGCTCTGGAATACCGACATCAATACGACAGCGATAACAAGCCACAGAATTAAATTTTTTGCCATGTCACTCAAGGTGTCAGCCTCTCGATAACTAATTGTAATTAAAGGTAGGGTACTACAGTTCATTTCCTGTAGCTATAGTGTTAACCATGCTCTAAACGAGCGAAATAGTTAACCTTTGTAACCAGTGGCTACAACGAAGACTTCTCGGGAGCGAGCTCGCGATGAGTCTGGTTTTCTGATTTTTACGACTTTAAACATGTCTCGGACTTCTTTCACAAATTGATCGAAGCCTTCACCCTGGAAAACCTTTACGACAAAGCTACCATTAGGTGCTAGAACTTGTCGACACATATCTAAAGCCAATTCAACTAAATACATAGCTCGTGGCTGATCTACAGAGTTATTACCAGCGATGTTAGGTGCCATATCAGACATTACTACGTCAACCATCGAAGGTTGGATTCTTTCTAATAGAGCATCTAAAACCGCCTCGTCACGAAAGTCACCTTGCAGGAAGCTTACACCAGCGATTGGATCCATAGGCAATAAGTCACATGCAATGATTTGACCTTCTTCACCTATTATCTTAGCAGCATATTGAGACCATCCACCTGGAGCTGCACCTAAATCGACGACAGTCATCCCAGATTTCAACAATTTATCTTTCGTTTGGATCTCTTCGATTTTGAAGTAAGCACGAGAACGGTAGCCTTTTTTACGAGCTTCGTTTGCGTATTTATCATCAAAGTGTTCTTTCAACCAACGACCAGAACTAGCCGAATGTTTTTGTTTACTCATTTTAATCCCAACAAGGCGTAATTAGGAGCTATTGTTCTAATAGGCTCAACCTATTACTCAATAAATTATAGTCTTCAGCAATAGATGGCGTTAAAATAGCTTTTTTCAACCCTTATTTTAAAGAAAATTGGCCGCGTAATGAACCTAAGCACCAAACAAAAGCAGCACCTAAAAGGCCTGGCTCACAGTTTAAAACCTGTTGTGCTAATGGGCGCAAATGGACTTACAGAAGCCGTGCTAGCAGAAATTGAAATCGCTCTTGACCACCACGAACTGATCAAAATTAAAGTTGCATCAGAAGACCGTGAGACAAAACAGCTGATCATCGACGCTATCGTACGTGAGACGGGCGCTGAAAAAGTTCAGACAATTGGTAAAGTACTTGTGCTATACCGCCAGTCTGAAGAGCGTAAAATCGAAATCCCACGTAAGTAATCCCTACTTGCGCAGAGGAAGAAGAAAAGGTCGCCATGGGCGACCTTTTTTGCATCTACTATTTAAGCCTAATTAAAACAGACTGGTTTTAATTAGATGTACTCGACGCTGTCAATTTCGAAGTCTTTCGCACCGCCTGGGGTTTGAATAACGACTTCGTCACCTTCCATCTTACCGATCAAGCCACGTGCGATTGGAGAACTGATTGAAATTCGGCCGGCTTTGATATCTGCTTCATCGTCACCAACGATTTGGTACGTTTTCTCTTCTTCCGTATCACAGTCAATTAGAGTAACCGTTGAACCAAAAATCACTTTACCAGTGTTGTCCATCGTTGTTACGTCAATGACTTGAGCTACAGATAGCTTGTATTCAATGTCACGGATTTGTGCTTCACAGATACCCTGTTCTTCACGAGCTGCGTGGTATTCTGCGTTTTCCTTCAAGTCGCCTAGTTCACGCGCTTCTGCGATTGCTTCTGAAATTTGTGGGCGAAGCTTTAGTAGACGATCTAGCTCAGTACGTAGCAATTGTTCGCCACGCAGTGTCATTGGAACTTTTTCCATTATATAACCTCAAGGCCAAAGGTGTCTTTGGACAAAAAAAGCCCACCCAATCATGGTGACTGGGTAGTACGTTCAAAGATTCTGTTTTGATTAGTTTAAACAAACTAGGGTATGAAATCACCCTAATTCGATTTTGCTGCTTAGTTGTGTGGTTAATAACACGCCATCTATTGTTTTTAGATTTAACCATCATCGCAATTTATTGAAAAACAACACTGTTCATTACATAAAAAACCTCAAGAAATATAAAAACAAATCAATGTCAGGCTAATGTCATGCCAACACAAACCATTAAAATACAACAACTTGAGATAACCAACCACACAATTGAACACTGTTCATTAGTTGGATTTATATCATTTTACTAACTCATAAGGAAACTTTAGCAGTAAAACATGTCCGGCAAGTTGTTACGTCATAGCTTTTTCGAATGTGGGCGATTCTCACGAGTGAAACTATACGCACAACAACTTGTGAGAGATAACCTCTCCCCCATAAAACAATGATTATGGACAGCTAACTAGGACAAATAAGATGAAAAAGACTCTAATTGCTCTTTCTGTATCTGCAGCAGCTATGGCAACTGGCGTTAACGCAGCTGAGCTTTACAACCAAGACGGCACTTCTCTAGAAATGGGCGGCCGTGCTGAAGCACGTCTATCTATGAAAGATGGCGACGTAGCGGACAACTCTCGTATCCGTCTAAACTTCCTTGGTACTCAAGCAATCAACGACAACCTATACGGTGTTGGTTTCTGGGAAGGTGAGTTCACTACAGCTGAAAACGGCGGCGTAGACGGCAACAGCAATCTAGACACTCGTTACGCATACGCTGGTCTAGGCGGCGCTTTCGGTGAAATGACTTACGGTAAAAACGACGGTGCGCTAGGCGTTATTACTGACTTCACAGATATCATGGCTTACCACGGTAACTCTGCTGCTGACAAACTAGCTGCAGCTGACCGTTCTGACAACATGTTCTCTTACAAAGGTCAATTCGAAAACCTAGCTGTTAAAGCTAGCTACCGTTTTGCTGACCGTGAAGAAGTAAACGGCGAATACAAAGACAACGGCGAAGATGGCTACTCTCTATCTGCAATCTACACTCTAGGCGACACAGGTCTTGACCTAGGTGCTGGTTACGCAGACCAAGCTGACGCTAACGAATACATGCTTGCTGCTTCTTACACTATGAGCGACCTATACTTCGCTGGTGTATTCACTGACGGCGAAAAAGAAGCAACATTCAAGAACACTGTAGACTACACAGGTTACGAACTAGCGGGTGCTTACACTCTAGGTCAAACTGTGTTCACTTCTACATACAACAACGCAGAAACTAACGGCGAAACTTCAGCAAACAACTTCGCTGTAGACGCGTCTTACTACTTCAAGCCTAACTTCCGTGGCTACGTATCGTACAACTTCAACCTGATTGATGCTGGCGATTCAATGGGCTCAACTACTGCTTCTAACTACAAAGCTACTAAAGCTGATGCAGAAGACGAGCTAGCTCTAGGTCTACGTTACGACTTCTAATTAAGTCTTAAGACTTGAAGATAAAATGCTCGCACTATGCGGGCATTTTTTATATCCAGAATTCTGCGATTTTTCGGTATATACTCAATTGCATAACTAACCTCACGAACTGTCACTATGCGCTTACCTTGGTCTCTACTATTTTTTTCTAGTCTCGCCCCACTCACATCAATGGCCTATCCTCACCAAGAGGTTTTGCCAGAAGGTTCTCGTGTCAGCTTGATTGCTGAAAAGCTTAACGACCAAAGCGAGCTAACCGGTATTCACCCAACCGATCAGTATTTCCCACCAGCCAGTACCTTAAAAGTAGTCACGGCTTTAGCGGCAAAGCTCGAACTAGGGAATAGCTTCGCATTTCGCACCACATTAGAAAGCTCGAGCTCAGATGCTGTACTTACCTTCTCTGGCGACCCAACCTTGCTCACTCAAGATCTAAAAACGATGCTGACGCGAGCAAAGAAAAATGGACTAAACCAAATTAAAGGCGATCTTTGGTTAGATAATAGCGCCTTTACTGGGTACAACCGCGCTGTAGGATGGCCATGGGATATTCTGGGTGTTTGTTATAGTGCGCCAGCGTCCGCAATCACTCTAAATGACAACTGTGTTCAAGCTTCCATTTACACCAAGAAAAACGGTTCAACACGGGTTTATGTTCCTGAACATCAACCAATTAATGTCAGCACGAGTGTCAAAACCGTCTCTAGAAGCGTTCAGAAGAGCCGTCACTGTGATTTAGACCTTATTGCTAACCCAGACAACAAATATGAACTAACCGGCTGTCTGGTCGACCGTGGCGACAAGCCCCTTCCTCTTAAATTCGCCGTGCAAGATCCTGAACGCTACACCAGCCAAAAAGTGCAAAAACTCCTCAAACAAGTTGGCATTTCATTAAAAGGGAATGTCCGTATTGGTAAAGCTCCAGAAAAGCAGCGTAAATTGCTTGCTGTACACAAATCTAAACCGTTGCCGCAACTATTGGATCAGATGCTAAAACGCTCAGACAACTTGATTGCTGACACACTGACTAAAACACTTGGCGCGAAGTTTTTTGTTCAACCGGGAAGCTTTACTAATGGCACAGAAGCCATCAAACAGATCATCTTTGCCAATACAGGTGTCGATATTCGTAATGCAAGATTAGAAGACGGCTCAGGCTTATCACGTAACAACCGAATTTCAGCTACTTCGATGGCGGCTATTTTGCGTTACATTTGGCAGCATGAGAAAGAGCTTAACCTGATCGCAATCATGCCTAAGTCTGGTGAGTCAGGGACCTTGCAATATCGCAAAAGTATGCGTAAGGCGCCAATTAAAGGACAGTTGATTGCGAAGAGCGGTTCACTTTACGGAACCTACAACATGGCTGGGTATGGATTAGATAAGAATGGCAAACCAAACACGGTCTTTGTTCAGTTTGTGTCGGACTATTTCCCAGAAAAAAGGGACGATAACAAACCTGTTGTCGCCCCTATTACTCAGTTTGAGAAATTGTTCTATCAAGACATTGTGAGTTTCAGTCAGGCAATGCCTAAGAAGTAGTTCACTACGGTAAAGTAGATCCACATCCCTGATATATCGACAATCGATGCTAAAACTGGGCTCACCAATACGGCTGGGTCCAGTTTACAAGCTCGTGCAATAATAGGCAGTAATCCGCCTAGCGTGGTTGAAATGGTCACCTGAATAAACAACGCAACGGCAATCGCCAACGCGATATCCTCAAGCGCAAAGCCACCTGTAGATTGCCCACCACTAAATAGCATGATGCGACCTACCATAACGATAGCAATCGCTAGTGCGATAAACAGAGCGACACGGCTTTCTTTCCATAGCACTTCCAACCATTGGCGTTTCTTGAGCTCACCCGTTGCGAGAGCCCGGATCACCAAGGTTGCCGCTTGCGTCCCTGTATTACCACCAGCTGCCGCGATTACCGGCATGTAAACCGCCAGTAAAACGAGTTGGCTCAAGGTGTCTTCATATTGAGCGATAATTAACCCGGAGACTATTCCAAGCAGCGCAAGCGCAATGATCCAGCCAATACGCTGTTTCACATGCCCTAGCACGCTCGTAGAAAGATAACCGTCTGGTGTATCAACCTCAGACATATGCAGACCTAGCTGGTGAGCGTAATGGCGCGCACGTTTGTCGTGCCCTGCTTGTTCAAGTTGAGCGATAAGGCTATTCACATAACCTACTGAGCAATGCTGCAAAATACCTACCGCCTCATCAATAGGCATAACAGTGAGTAAATGCAGTTGTTGCTCTTGCTCGTATCGCAAAAAAGCATTACGAGCGGCACCAATTTCTACTTCTGAGAAGTTTGGTGTTGTTTCAATAAAAGTGTTGTTCATTACCGTCATGGCGAATCTCCCGATTGGCATTGGTAACGACCATCGACAACGCACGCAAAAAGCCTTCGGCACAATCCATTACGTGTATTAGAAACACTGGATGCACGAAAACATCAATGCAAAAGCACTGTCTATTCAGAATTTATGAAGGGAAATAACAAGAAGGAAAAATTCGAAAAGATGCCTCACCACTCAGGTAAGGCGGAGATCGCCAATACCGAAGCGGGTTATTTCGCTCCCTTAATCTTACTCACCCAGCAACTGGGAGGATGGTCGGTATTGTTCATGTAAATCTCCGATAAAGCTGCTCATCTAGCAGCGCGCGTATAGTAGCAAAAACGAGCCACTTTTACAGTCAATCTCTTGCGGATTCACCAAATTTTCATACAAAAAAAGCGCCTATAAGGCGCTTTCATTTTGAGCAGTTATTGATTACTTAATAGTAATTCGTGCGAATTTACGTTTACCAACTTGGAATACGTAAGTACCGGCTTCAGGTGCAAACTTCGCATCAGCAACTTTCTCGCCTTCAATCTTAGCTGCGCCTTGTTTAACCATGCGCATTGCTTCAGAAGTTGAAGCACATAGACCTGCTTCTTTCAGTAGGTTTGCTACTGGTGTGCCCGCTTCAAAATCAAACTCAGGCATTTCATCTGGAATTTGGTTCTTAGCAAAACGGTTCACGAATTCTTGCTCTGCCGCATCGGCATCCGCTTCACTATGGAAGCGTGCAATGATTTCTTTCGCTAGCAGTACTTTGATATCACGAGGGTTCTTACCAGCTTCCACGTCAGCTTTGAACTGTGCAATTTCTTCCAATGGACGGAAAGACAGTAGCTCGTAGTAGCTCCACATTAGATCGTCAGAAATAGACATGATCTTACCAAACATTTCGCTTGGCGCTTCGCTGATACCGATGTAGTTGCCTGAAGATTTAGACATCTTCTTCTCGCCATCTAGACCAACTAGAAGAGGCATCATCAGTACAACTTGAGGTTTTTGACCGTGAGATTTTTGCAGCTCACGCCCCATTAGCAGGTTGAATTTTTGGTCAGTACCACCAAGTTCAACGTCCGTTTCCATTGCTACTGAGTCCCAACCTTGAAGTAGCGGGTACATGAACTCGTGGATAGCGATTGGTTGACCACCAGCGTAACGCTTTTTAAAGTCGTCACGTTCTAGCATACGAGCAACAGTTTGGTTCGCAGCAAGACGAATCATGCCTTCTGCGCCAAGCTCAGATAGCCACTCAGAGTTGAACTGAATTTTTGTCTTAGCTGGATCTAGGATTTTGAACACTTGCTCTTTGTACGTTTCAGCGTTGCGTAGAACGTCTTCACGACTTAGTGGTGGACGAGTTGTGTTCTTACCTGTTGGGTCACCAACCATCGCAGTGAAGTCACCGATTAGGAATGTCACTTCATGACCTAGTTCTTGGAACAAGCGAAGCTTATTGAAAATAACCGTATGGCCTAGGTGAATGTCAGGTGCTGTTGGATCGGCGCCCAATTTAATACGTAGAGGACGACCTTCTTTTAGTTTTGCGATCAGCTCTTCTTCTGGAATCAGCTCTTCAACACCGCGCTTAATCTCGGCTAATGCAGCTTCAATGCTCGCCATTCTTGTTCACTCCCACAGATTTGGCAAAAATATAATAGCTGAACATCTTACTTGAATAGCGATGCATTTTGAAACACGTTAGACTAGGTAGTTGTCAATTTTTACGTTTAATTTAGTAATCAAGTACCTCATGCATTCGATTTTTGTCCGACTACCACTCTTGCACAAAGTACTGATCGGTTTTTTTAGTGCGCTTATCATTGTCGCGCTGTTTTTCTTACCCGATCCGCAAGACCTCGATCCGCAGCAAAGCCGACTCAAAGTTGGTGAGCATTATTCGGTACCGATTTCCGTAGAATCACCCGAGCGCAGCACTTCTTCTAACCTCCCTTCAGTTTTGCGCTGGGAAACGTATAAAGTCAAAAATGGTGAGAGTGCTGCAGTCTTGTTTCAGCGCGTTGGTCTATCTCCTCGCCTTTTGCATGAACTGATTACTTCCGATAAAGAAATCAAACAACAGCTCACTCGACTTCGTCCTGGCGATAGACTCCAGTTTGGTTTTGATGAAAACAACGACTTTATTCAACTTAAACGTACACTCAATGCCTTCGAAACTTTCCGTATCAAACTGCAAGGCAGCAAATACGTTTCTGAAGTGGACAAGAAAGAAGTCGATTACCAATACAACTACGCTGAAGCAACTATCAAATCCAACTTCTGGAATGCGGGGATTTCATCCGGTTTGAATGCAAACCAAATTATGGAACTGGCGGGAATTTTTGGTTGGGATATCGACTTTGCTTTGGACATTCGTAAAAACGATACCTTCCGCGTGCTTTACCAAGAAGAAGTGGTTGAAGGCGAAGTGATTGGACGCGGAAAAATCATTGCTGCAATCTTTAACAACCAAGGTGACACCTTTACCGCAATCTTAGATGAGAAGAGCGGTAAGTACTACGATGAAAATGGCCGAGCGATGAAGAAAGCCTTCTTACGAGCACCTTTGGATTTCCGTCGTGTTACCTCTAACTTTAATCCTCGTCGCTTACACCCAGTTACCGGGAGAGTTCGCCCTCACAGAGGTACTGATTATGCCGCGCCTGTAGGTACACCAATTTGGGCTGCGGGTAATGGTGTTGTGCAAAAATCAGCGTACAACAAATTCAATGGTAACTACGTGTTTATTAAACACAGCAATACCTACATTACTAAATACTTACACTTAACTAAGCGAACAGTAAAAACGGGACAACGTGTTAAGCAAGGCCAAACCATCGGTACATTGGGTGGTACTGGCCGTGTAACTGGTCCACACTTGCACTACGAATTCTTGGTTAACGGCGTTCATAAAAACCCAAGAACGGTAAACTTACCGCAGTCGAAATCTCTGACCGGTAAAGCAAAACAAACCTTCTTGGCGAACGCAAAGATCAGTATGGCTAAGCTGGATCGCTACAGTAAATTACTCGCGATGAAGTAAAAAGACATGATTGTTTAGAACAACACCCAAGAGGCAGCCTAAGCTGCCTCTTTTGTTTGTGGTTCTTCTTCATCAAGCTTGTGTTCACGACCAAGCATGAGAAGACAAGGCGTAAGCACCAGCGTCAACACCGTGGCAAAAGCCAAACCGCCCGCGACCGCTGTTGCCAACTGAGACCACCATTGTGTGCTTGGCGCACCAAACTCAATCTTCTGGTTAACTAAGTCGATGTTCATCTCTAACACCATTGGCAGTAAGCCAAGAATGGTAGTGACTGTGGTTAACAACACGGGGCGAAGACGCTGCACCCCAGTACGTAAAATCGCATCTGATTTTTCTAAACCGCGTCTACGCATTTGATTGTAAGTGTCGATCAATACGATGTTGTTGTTTACAACAATACCAGCCAGTGCAATCACTCCAATCCCCGACATAATGATGCCGAACGGTTTTTGGAAGATGAGCAAGCCGGCAAACACGCCAACCGTAGAGAACAGCACTGCGCTTAAAATCAAAAATGCTTGGTAGAAGCTGTTGAATTGAGTAATCAGGATCAATGCCATCACACCAAGTGCAACCATAAAGGCACTTTGTAAAAATGCAGAAGAGTTTTCTTGCTCCTCGTTTTGTCCGCGAATTTTAAACTCAATACCAGCAGGCAAGCCCAACTGCTCTACTTCTGCGGTTATCTTGGGCAATTCAAGGGCAAGGTTATAACCCTCAACCATATCTGCTTTGATGTTCACTACGCGTCGGCCATCAACACGTCGAATTGTGTCTTGTTTGTGATCGGGCTTAATCTGCGCAAAGTTAGTGATCGGCACCAAGCCTGCCGCCGTTTTTACACGTAATTGATCAAAGCGGCCGATATCCCGCTTATCTTGCGGATAACGCACTAAAATATCGACTTCTTCATCGGCATCATCGGGCAAATAATCACCAATCTTCAAACCGTTAGTCACGAACTGGACGGTATTACCAACCAGAGTCGCATCAGCGGCAAAGCGAGAAGCATCGTCCCTGCGGATATCAATCTGCCAATCAATCCCTTCTTTATTAGTGGTATCACTCAAGTTAGTTAAAGCAGGATTACGATCAGCCCAGTAACGAACCATTTTGGCTGCACTGTCTAACTGGTCAATGCTTGAATTTTGCGCCGACATTTCAATGACGAGATCATGCTCTACTGGCGGACCAGCATCGGGAAATTTGTACTCCAACTCCACGCCAGAAAATTGATTAGTGGTCTGTTTGAGCTCTTCAATGATGTCTTTCACTTTGCGGCGATATTGCCAGTCAACAGGGGTAATCTGAGTCTGACCTATCTCATCGCCATCATTTGAATCCGTTCCGGTACGTGTGTAGACACTTTCAAACTCATCGTGCCCTAGCATGACTTTTTCGATCTCTTTCATCACGACGTCTTTTTCGTTGATCGATAAATCACCGTAAGAACGCACCTTGACGGTAAAGAATGCAGGGTCCACTTCTGGGAAGAATTCAGCGCCTAAGCCTGCTTTGCTATAAGTAAAGCCAACACCACCCGCGAGCAAAATCGCACTGAACAATACTTTTAACGGGTGACGAATCGCAATCGAAAGTGTCTTGTAATAGAGCTTGGTGATGCCAGTGGCTTTATCAAATTCACCGTTATGCAGATCAACCATCTCTTGCTGACTTTTTGGATTCACAACTTGAGGCTTACCAATAATCCCACCAATCACTGGGACAAACAGCAGCGCCATCATCAGTGAGGCAGTCAGTGTAGCAATCAACGTTAACGGCAAGTACTTCATGAATTCGCCGGTAATATCCGGCCAGAACAATAGCGGTGCAAACGCAGCAAGGGTCGTTGCCGTCGAAGCGGTGATAGGCCACGCCATTCGTTTTGCCGCGTCCCGATATGCTTCTTTACGTGGCGTGCCCTCTTGCATCCGCCTATCAGCAAATTCGGTCACCACGATAGCGCCATCCACCAGCATACCTACGGCCATGATCAGCGCGAATAGCACCACAATGTTGACCGTTAAGCCAAACACCGAAAGCACTAATAAGCCGGTAAGGAATGAGCCAGGAATAGAGATCCCCACCAAGAGAGCGGTCCGCACACCAAGTATCGCGATAATGACGATAACCACTAAGATAATCGCGGAAAGGATGTTGTTTTGTAGGTCGTTGAGCATCAATTTGACGTCATCGGACTGATCCCACGTATATTTGACCTGCAAGTTGTTTGGCCAATCCGCTCGCTTTTGCGCTTCAGTCAGAACCTGTTTAACGAGTTCCACCGTTTCAATAATGTTCTCGCCAGCACGCTTTTTCACATTCAATACGACAGCAGGGTCACCATCCAAACGAGCAAAACTTTCAGGATCACGGAAGGCCCGGCGCACGGTCGCCACATCGCCAAAAGTAATCACTTCTTTGCCGTTCACCTTAATCGGTAACTCTAATACATCTTTGAGAGAATCAAATACGGAAGGAACTTTGACTGAAAAACGGCCATAGCCAGTATCCACGAAACCCGCTGCCACAACTCGGTTATTGAGAGCAATCAAGTTGTAGATGTCTGCTTGATCCAGGCCATAGCTTTCCATCAACAGCGGATCGACGACGATCTCAACAATGTCTTCACGATCACCGGCAATATCAACTTCAAGCACCTGACGGTAGCTTTCTAGCTTGTCACGCAGTGCTCGAGCAATTTGTACTGTTGTGCGCTCAGGGACGGTGCCATACAGAACCAAAGTGAGGACTGGCTCTTCTGATGCGAATGTCACTTCATTTACCGTTGGCTCATCACTGTCTTCAGGCAATTTAGGTTTGGCAAGATCGACGGCGTCACGCACATCTGCCATCGCTTCAGCCAGATCAACACCGACACTAAATTCAAGCGTAACCGAGGCATGGCCTTCTGAAGCAACCGCTGTCATTTCTTTTACGCCTTCAATCGAACGCAACTCTTGCTCTATTGGGCGAACTAATAAGCGCTCCGCATCAGTTGGCGAAATGCCTTGGTGACCTACCGAAACATAGATAATAGGGATGGTGATGTCTGGACTCGATTCTTTAGGAATCGTAATGTAGGTGATCACACCAGCAATCAAAATCATCACCAACAAGGTGAGCATCGTACGTGCACGCGATAACGCAGCATCAATCAAAGCAAACATATTGCCTCCTTATTGCTGGTTCGCAGCTTCAATGGCGTCATCCACTTTGGTCGCCATCACTAAATCACCATCACGTGCAAAGCCCTGCCCGAGTACGATGATGTCCACTTGGTCGCCCAATCCAGACAGCCAAACGCCATCTTTTTCGGCTTTCACAAGTTGAATAGGAACAAAGTGGACATGCTGCTCACGCAGTGTTTTGATGCCAAGGTTGCCTTCTTCATCGAGCGCGAGCATTGCAGCGGTTACTTTCACTGCCATCACTTCACTTAGCGACAATACCACCTCAGCGCTAACACCCGCAGGCATTGCACTTTCATCGTTACTGATTTCAATCTCAATCGGGAAAGTGTTGGTCGAAGTAGAAGATACGCGCCCGATATAACGGATAACACCTTGATGGTGGGTGTTATCAATGGTTCTGACATCAGCTTGCTGGCCTTGTTTTAAATATTGGATATGACGCTCACTCACATCCGCTTCAATGACTAACTTCTCTAAGTCAATGACGGTCGCAATAGGATCGCCAACACCAACAAAATCCCCCACTTCAACGAATCGATGGTCAAGAATGCCGTCAAAAGGCGCTCTGACTTTGGTGTTTTTAAGTGCGGTTTCAACATTACTCAGGTTTGCGCGAGCATCAACAAGTGCAGCTTGTGCCGTGGCAAAGGCAACTTCACCTTGCAAACCTCGGTTTTTCAAAGATTCTGCCGCTTTAAATTCTTTCTCTTTGACACGCAACATCGCTTTAGCGCGCTTAAGTTGAATATCGAGATCGCGCTCGTCGATGTTGGCAATCACCTGCCCTTGTTTAACACGTTGCCCTTTCTGAACGTTCAAGCGAATGATCTTACCCGCAACTTCTGCCCCTAAACGAGCTTGTCTATTTGGCGCAGTTCGTCCATATAACTCTATGGTTTTACTGGTTGGCTGGGCGGTAAAAGAGTTGAACATCACCTTAGCAACAGGCGTGTCATCGGATTGAGGGGAGGATGATAAGCTCGCTTCGTCTTGCGCCTTAAGTTGGCCTATTGCAAGCCATGCAGCAAGTACGAAAATCAGTGTTAAAGAAACTAGCCATGGACGTTCGACAAGGCTTCGTCCGAGAGAAACTTCAGACATACAAAGTCCTTTTTATTTTTACCTCACAGCCCTCTATGGAACTGGAGTGCGTTTACGTGACTCCCTGCTACGTAAAACTCAGGCAGCCAATTGACTGCCTGTTGTCGTGTTAATTAAACACTGAATGATGCACCACAACCACAAGTTGTCGTCGCATTTGGGTTATTAACGAAGAAGCGTGCTCCTTCTAAACCTTCCGTGTAATCAACCACGCCACCGATTAGGTATTGCAGGCTCATTGGGTCTACAACCAGTGTTACGCCACTGTTTTCGATCGTAGTATCACCTTCATTTACGCTCTCATCAAATGTGAAGCCATATTGGAAACCGCTACAGCCGCCGCCAGTAATGTATACGCGTAACTTCAGTGCTGGGTTTTCTTCTTCCGCAATCAGCGCTTTAACGCGTGATGCTGCTGCATCAGAAAAAGACAATGGTACGTTTACTTCGCTCACGAAGACCTCTCTCACTCGTGTAATGCGTCAAGCCTGTAGCGAGACGTCAAATTTGTGCTAATTAGAGCGATTATCCAATACCTGACCAACTCGTTCAAGTATTCGACGACGATTCTTTAGATCAGATGCTGATATGTAAGATTACACCGCCAGACAACACATAAATTACCCAAAACGTTTCTAACTTGAGATTAGCTAGGTACAATGCGCTCCACTTGGTCCGAGCAATCAAAAGAGGATAACCCCATGACCAAATCATCAGAGCTATATCAAAAGGCTCAGCAAACCATTCCTGGCGGTGTGAACTCACCAGTTCGTGCATTCAACGGCGTTGGCGGTTCTCCGCTATTTATCGAACGAGCAGACGGTGCCCTGATTTTTGATGCCGATGGTAAAGCGTACATTGATTACGTTGGCTCTTGGGGTCCTATGATTCTAGGTCACAACCACGCAGTTATCCGTGAAGCAGTTATCGATGCTGCACAACGCGGTCTAAGTTTCGGTGCGCCAACTGAAATGGAAATTGCCATGGCCGAGCTTGTATCTGAGCTAGTGCCATCTATGGAACAAATCCGCATGGTAAGTTCTGGTACGGAAGCAACAATGAGTGCTATCCGTCTTGCTCGTGGCTTTACTGGTCGTGACAAGATCATGAAGTTCGAAGGCTGTTACCATGGTCATGCAGACAGCTTGCTAGTAAAAGCAGGTTCAGGTGCACTAACTCTAGGTCAACCAAGTTCTCCTGGCGTTCCTGCCGATTTTGCAAAGCACACACTAACGGCAACATTCAACGACTTAGATTCAGTACGTGAACTATTCGCCGCAAACAAAGGCGAAATCGCATGTATCATCGTTGAGCCAGTAGCGGGCAACATGAACTGTATCCCTCCAGTAGAAGGCTTCCACGAAGGTCTACGCGAAATCTGTGACCAAGAAGGTGCTCTACTGATTTTTGATGAAGTAATGACAGGCTTCCGTGTAGCTCTAGGTGGCGCGCAAGCACACTACAACATCAAACCAGATCTAACGACACTAGGTAAAGTGATCGGTGGCGGTATGCCAGTGGGTGCTTTTGGTGGTCGTAAAGAAGTCATGCAATATGTTGCGCCAACAGGTCCTGTATACCAAGCGGGCACACTTTCCGGTAACCCAGTAGCAATGGCGGCAGGCTTTGCATGTTTGAACCTGCTAAAAGAAGAAGGTAACGAGAAACGTCTTGCTGCAAAAACCAAACAACTTGCTGAAGGCTTCAAAGCTCTTGCTGAAAAACACGGCATCCCAATGGTAGTAAACCAAGTGGGTGGCATGTTTGGTTTCTTCTTCACTGACCAAGAAACCGTAACGTGCTACGAAGACGTGACTAAGTGCGATGTCGAGCGCTTTAAGCGTTTCTTCCACCTAATGCTAAAACACGGTGTATACCTTGCACCATCAGCATTCGAAGCAAGCTTTACTTCTCTTGCTCACGGTTCAAAAGAAATCGACGCAACACTAGAAGCTGCGGATCGTTGTTTCGCAATTCTGGCAGAAGAATCAAAATAAGCGTTCCTTCCCAGAACATAAATTCCCAAAAAAGGACCTTCGAGGTCCTTTTTTATTATTTGAATTATGCTTGCCAATTAAAGATGACTAAGATGGCAAGAATCCCAAGAACAATCCCAAACCAAGGAATGCGTCTGGTCTTCTTTTCGCTCTGGCATTTCTTATCGCTGTTACAACAACCCATTTTTCCATCTCTTGATTGATAACCACCTGATTTGTGGTCATTATAACAAGGTCAACTGCACCTTCCCAATTCAGCTATGTCATAAGCTTGAAAGAATCGTCGGTGCAAAGTAATAAAGATTTTGCGCTGTGGTATAAGGCGTAAACGTAAATATTCCGTAATTTGGATTAATCACATGCCGAATAATGTAAAAATCACGTCGAGTCATCGAGTGCTAGTTGTTGCGCTGCTCGCCGCTGCTTTTGCCTGCTATTTGTTGGTCGAACCTTACATCAACTCGATCGTCATGGCGTTTATCATTTCACTGCTCATGTTCCCAATACATGAATGGTTTGAACGAAAACTACCTAATCACAAAAACTTGGTCTCACTGCTCTCTTGTGTGGTTTTAACCTTTATTATCGTGATTCCATTACTATTTGTTTTTGCCGCTATCGTGCAGCAAGGTTCGGTATTTTCGCAAAATACCTACAAGTGGGTAACCAATGGTGGCATCCAAGATATTTTCCAACATCCTTGGGTAGTCAAAGGTTTAGCGTTGGTTAATGAGTACTTACCTTTCGACAAAATCGAACCACAAGCCATCGCAGAAAAGATCGGGCAATTCGCAACATCATTTGGTTCAAACCTTGTAGCTATAAGTGCAAAAATCCTGGGTGATGCAACGAACTTCCTAATGGATTTTTTCCTAATGTTGTTTGTTTTGTTCTTCCTGTTACGTGACCACGACAAGATCATTTCAGCAATGCGTCATATTCTGCCCCTCTCACGCAGCCAAGAAGACAAAATTCTGACCGAGATTGAACAAGTCTCGAAATCCGCTGTAATGGGGTCATTCTTAACCGCGATTGCTCAAGGCTTTGCTGGTGGTATCGGTATGTGGCTTGCAGGCTTCCCTGGTTTATTCTGGGGAACCATGATGGGCTTTGCTTCATTTATCCCTGTAGTTGGCACAGCACTAATTTGGATTCCAGCCGCAGCGTACTTGTTCTTAACCGGTGACACCACTTGGGCAATCTTCTTGACGGTATGGAGTGTCGTGGTAGTCGGCTCTATCGACAACCTATTACGCCCTCTGCTAATGCAAGGCAGCGCGGGTATGAACACGCTAATGATATTTTTCTCTCTATTGGGTGGTTTGCATCTATTTGGTTTGATCGGTCTTATCTACGGTCCACTGATTTTTGCCGTCACCATGGTGTTGTTTAACATCTACGAAGAAGAGTTTAAGGATTTCCTCAACCAACAAGACAACAGTTAGTCGCTGCTTAATCACTTCAAGCTTGGGGCAGATTGTGCGAAAATCTGCCCCTAATTATTTCTGATGAACCAAATTTATGTCTGCTTATATTGCTCCTAGCCAAATAGCTCAGCGCCAACTTGAGTACTTTAACGGAAAACACGTTTTAGTCGCTGGTGAAGTTGAAGATCTATTTCCTCTCGAGTTAGTGGCTCATTGTGAGTCAGTGGAGGTTTTTACTTCTAACTACAGCTACTACCGTCAAATTCGCACATCGAACAAGGTGAAGAGCCACTTTGGCTCAGAGTTTGATATTGAGACACAAGCAGACATGGTGCTTCTGTACTGGCCAAAAGCTAAATCTGAGGCAGAATACTTGCTGGCAATGTTGATGGCGAAACTTGGCATCAATACAGAAATCGTCGTCGTTGGTGAGAACCGTTCAGGAATCAAGAGCATTGAGAAAATGTTCAAAGAGTACGGTCCAGTGAACAAGTACGACTCTGCTCGTCGCTGTTCATTTTACTGGGGCACTTGCCTTAACGAACCAAAACCGTTCAATCAAGCCGACTGGTTTAAATCTTACGAAATTACACTCGGTGAACAATCACTTACCGTTAAGAGTCTACCTGGTGTATTTAGCCATGGTGAGTTTGACCTAGGCAGTCGTCTTCTGCTTGAAACCTTACCTAAGCTTTCAGGCAAGGTACTCGACTTTGGTTGTGGTGCTGGTGTACTGGGTGCATTTATGGCTAAAGCAAACCCAGAGATCGCGATTGAGATGTGTGATATTAACGCTTATGCCATCACATCAAGCCAAGCAACATTAGAAGCGAATGGCATAACTGGACGTGTGTTTGCTTCAGACATCTATTCCGATACGGCAAAAGATTATCGCTTCATCATCAGTAATCCACCGTTTCACAGTGGTCTAGATACAAACTACAACGCGGCGGAAACACTCTTGGGTCAAGCACCACAATACATGACTAAACAGGGTGAAATGGTCATTGTGGCAAACAGCTTCTTAAAATACCCACCAATTATTGAGCAAGCATTCAATAATTGCGAGACGCTAAATAAGACCAATAAATTCTCGATATACTACGCGAAAAAATCCTAATCTCTCTTTGCGCAGGTGAAATCCTGCGCAAACCTTTGCCAAAATTCATTCAACTCAACGAAAAACTGCGTCTCTCCCCACGCTTTCCAATCAACTTTCTTGTCAAAGAAAAAAAACTCGTTAATTTTGTTAATTCTATCGAATTTAACTTCTTGTCCGTTTTTAACGAGAACCTTGGCAAGCCCCAGTAAATTGGTCGCTGCCCTTTTATGAGTTGTAATCTTATCCATGTTTAAATTCTACAAAAAGCAGAAATTTAAGCGCCTGCAAAGCACGCTAATGACCGCGTTTTTGGTTCTTAGTATCACGCCACTGACGATAACTGCGATTTTCTTCCTGCAATCACACAGTAAAGATCTTCAAGAACAAAGCACATCGCACCTTCTTTCAGTTCGTGATACCAAACAACAACAAATCATCGACTACTTTGCAGCTCAAGAGACTGAAGTCATGGGCTTCGTACGCTCCGAACTTGCTTACGCCAGCGGCGGACGATTCTACGGTTTGGTCAATGCGTTTAGTCGCTTGGGTCACGATATTGATGAAGCCAGAGAAAACGCACAGCAGCGCTATATCAAAGGCAGTGGCGATCAAATCAAAACCTCGATTTTACCGGAATCATCTAACTACGTTGGCAGCGAACGTTACCGCCTATTGCACAAACGTTACCACTGGGCATACCTAGAGCTGTTAAAGCGATCTGATTTTAATGACATTTTATTGGTTGATATCGATGGTAATGTCACTTACTCAATCAATAAAGACGACAACTATGGCACTAACCTACTGACAGGACGCTACAAAGATACGGCGCTAGGGCGCACCTTTAAACGTTTGTCTGAAGATGTGAGTGCACGTCGTAAGGTCAATGAAGATTACACGCCAGTTGTCGTGTCTGACTTTGATATCGAAAACGGTAAACAGGTCGCTTGGCTCGGCGCACCGATTGTCCAACAAGGCTACCTGCACAGCTATGCGATGTTCCGCTTACCAAACAACGGCATTACTAAGCTTATTGCTGAAATCAACCGCGATTCCTCGATTGAAACCTTACTAGTGGGCAGCGATCATAAACCTCGCACCATTAACACCAAACAGGAAGAAATCCAAAACAGCTTAGAGATTGTCGATAAAGCACTCGCAGGCGACACAGAAGTAGGTACTTACAGCAACCGCTTGGGTGAAGAGATGATTGCGGCATTTGCGCCAATTGAAACTCGCGGTCTAACTTGGGCGATTGTCGTACAACTTCCAGAAAAAGAAGCCTTTGCTCGAGTCCACCAGCTCGAGAAGCTGTTTGTTATTGCGATGCTGATTGCGATCATCTTGGTTGTGATCGCCTCACACTACTTATCTAATTTCATCACCTCCCCGCTTCTTAAGCTGACTTGGGCAGCAGAGAAAGTATCTGCCGGCGATCTGGACGAAACGACCTTTAATACAGAGCGTAAAGATGAAATCGGTCGACTCGCGATCAGCTTTGAGCGCATGCAACGCTCAATTCGAGAAAAGATCCAAACCATTAAGCAGCAAAATGAAGAGCTAGAAAGCAACATCAAATTGATCCAAAAGCAAAACGAAGAATTGCAGTTGGCAGATAAGCTGAAAGATGAGTTCCTAGCGACAACCTCTCACGAGTTACGTACACCATTACACGGTATGGTCGGCATTGCAGAGACTTTAGTATCTGGTGCTAATGGTGCAATTCCTGCGAGTCAAAAATACCAATTGGATATCATCATCAAAAGTGGTCAACGTTTGGCAAATCTTGTTGACGATTTATTGGATTACCACAAGATGCGCTATGGCAGCATGGATATCCAAAAATCGGCAGTGAGCCTAGCAAGTGCGACTCGCTTAGTGCTTGAGCTTTCAAGTCACCTACTAGGCAACAAGACGATTCGTATCATTAATCAGGTTCCTGCCGATCTAAAAGCGGTGTCTGCCGATCCACAACGCTTGGAACAAGTACTGTACAACCTAATTGGTAATGCAATTAAATATACTTCTGAAGGTAAGATCGTAATTTCTGCTACCGTCGTGGACGATCAAGTCCGCGTACAAGTGGTTGATACTGGTCAGGGGATCCCGGCTGAACATCTTGAGCATATCTTTGAACCTTTAATTCAAGCCGGCCAAGACGCTAGTCGCTACCGTCAAGGCGCTGGTTTGGGTTTATCAATCAGCCGTCAACTTATCGAATTGATGGGTGGATCGTTATATGTAAGTAGTCAACCAATGGTCGGCACTACATTTAGCTTTACTCTGCCACTTGCTAATGAAGAAGAGATTCAAGCAACACAGAGCCTTGCGGCGCGTGGACACTTCCAAATTCCAGAAGCGAACTTTGAAAACAACGACGACTTATCATTACCAGAGAACCCTGATGGTCCGCTGTTGTATGTTGCTGATGACGAACCGGTTAACTTACGCGTTCTTGAAAGCTTCCTAAGGCTTGAAGGCTACCGCGTACGCACTATTTCTGATGGTCCTGAGACACTCGCTTTAATTGAACAAGAGAAGCCTGAGTTGCTGCTACTGGATATAATGATGCCAGGCATGAGTGGCTATCAGGTTTGTAGTGAACTTCGTGAAACTTACGATCATGCAGAGCTGCCAATCATTATGCTCACAGCGCTAAGCCAAACCGAAGACCGAGTTAGGGGCTTTGAAGCGGGAGCGAACGATTACCTAACCAAACCATTTAATAAGCAAGAGCTCGCGGCACGTATTCAGGCCCACTTGACGGCAAGTCAGGCTGAAATGCGCCACATCGAGAACAAGTTACTGGAATCGGAGCTACGCCAGCGTGCTGAAGTCGAAGCCAGCCTGCTCGAGACACAAGGTAGACTGCTAGAACAGCTAGAATCGGCACCTGAGGCGATTATTTGTCTTCGTGAAGATCAACGTATTCGCTTTGCTAACGAAGCAGCATGTAAGCTATTTAAACGTAGCCTAGAACAGCTAAAACGCTCTTCCGCTGATGAGCTAATTGCACCTAAGTTCCTTACGGTTAAGCAGCCGCACTACTGTGGCAAGATTGATATCTACATCGAAGATATTCGTCAAAACATTGAAGCAGACATCCTCAAGCTGCCTGAAGGCTCTGGTTTAGATGTCATGTATATCTTCAATGTAGGAGGCGGCGCGAATGCAGCTCGTATCCATAACCTAGAGACGGCCGTTGAAGTACTTTCAAGTTACGCATTTGATGGTGACAAAGACCAGCTGCAGAAGCTGAAAGAACTTGGCGGTGAGTTTACTCGCCTTGCTGATAAAGCATTGGGTAACAAGAAGGACAAACAAGAGCTGATGCGCGAAGTATTAGTCGATACGATGACTCATGCATTGGAATATTGGGAATCGGTGACTGGAGAAACCAAGTTTGCCTTTGCTGAACAAAGTGGTTTATGGCGCGTCTACCTCGACCGCAGTACATTGCAAACACGTACGCTCGATAAATACATGCGTATTGAGACTTTGCCTAAGACACCGCGCTGGAGAACGGTTCTAAGCTCAATCGAGTTCATTCTTGAGCACTGTAAAGAACAAAGCCCTGAACGCGCTTACATAGAGGCACAGCGCGATAAGATGCAAAGGCTCCTTACGAGCTAACGCAAATCACCAAATATCAGCCCCGCGACTCAGCGGGGCTAATTATATTGTCCGCCTCACTCTCAAGCCCTACGCTTAGAGTAGGCTATCAGAACGAGGTGAACCATATGTCTACTATCCACATTTTAGGTATCGATTTAGGTAAGCACTGCTTTCATGCGGTTGGCAATAATCACTCTGGCAAAGAAGTTATTCGCC